>JANPEN010000136.1:0-12018 GCA_031422955.1 Acidimicrobiia bacterium | reverse complement strand
TGACCAGCGTGGTGATGGGCAACTGCGGTTTCACCCTGGCGCCGGCCCGGGCCCATCAGCGCCACCTGGTGGTGCGTAACTTGGAACGAGCCGAGGACATCTCCGCCGAGGCCATGGCCGCCGGCATCACCTGGACCTGGGAAACCTACCCCGAATACCTCGACGCCCTCGACCGCCTGCCCAAGGGCATCAACTACGCCGGCTACGTGGGTCACTCGGCCCTACGCACCTGGGCCATGGGCGAGCGAGCCTTCGAGGAACAAGCCACGCCGGAAGATCTCGAGATCATGGCCCGCGAGCTGCGCGACGCGCTGCGGGCGGGGGCCATGGGTTTTACCACCTCACGTACCTTCAACCATCAGACCTCCGATGACCGTCCAGTCGCTTCTCGTCTGGCCACGTGGGACGAGGTGGCCACCCTGGTGCGGGTGATGGGCGATGCCGGTGCCGGCATCTTCGAGTTGGCCGGCGAAGACGTGGGTCGCGACGCCGATCGACAGGACGAGTACTACGGCCGGCTGCGGGCCCTGGCGGTGGAGACCGGGGTGCCCATCACCTTCGGGGTGGCCTCGGGGCGCCGTTCGATGGGTGAGCACACCAAGATGTTGGACCTGTTGGACCGCACGTCAGCGGAGGGCGGGCGCATGTTCGGCCAGGCCCACGCCCGCGAGTTCAACGTGGTGTTGTCGTTCAAGACCCAGATCCCCTTTGACGGGCTGACCGAATGGAAAGAATTCCGTTCTTGGCCCCTCGATGAGCAACGCACCGCGCTGCAAGATCCCTCCATGCGGGCCAAGCTGCTCGACGCGGCCATGCACGGCACTTGGGCCAAGAGCGTGGGGGCCGAAGCTCGCAAACCCGACTACGACTGGATTCGAGTGATGGACAGCGCCTTGCCGCCGTGGCGCAGCGTGGCCGACATCGCGGCCGAGCGCGGCGTGCACCCCGCTGAGTGCATGATCGACCTGGCGGTGGAAAGCGATTTCGAGCAGTTCTTCCTACAACCGATCCTCAACGGTGACCAGGACGTGGTGTTGGAGATCCTGCGCCACCCCCGTTGCATCCCCACCTTCTCCGACTCCGGCGCCCACGTCAGCCAGCTGATGGATAGCTCCATTCCCACTCATCTACTGGGTCACTGGACCCGTGAGCGCCAGGCCTTCACGCTGGAGGAATCGGTGCGCAAGCTCACCTCCATGCCGGCCGGTATGTGGGGCTTCCACGACCGTGGCCTGCTGCGGGAAGGCATGGTGGCGGACCTGTGCGTGTTCGACCCGGACACGGTTGGTCCGGCCATGCCGTCGGTAGCTCACGACCTGCCCGGCGGCGCCACCCGCCTGGTGCAGAAGTCCGTCGGCATTCTGGGCACCGTGGTCGCCGGAGAGGTCCTCACCGAGAACGGCGAGCACACCGGCGCCTACCCCGGCCAGGTGCTACGAGGCCCTCTGGCCCGCCACAGCTGAACACGCTCCGGCCATTCAACCCTCCCGCCACGTCTCGGTTCTTGGTCTGACCGAGCACGGCGGGCCCACCGGCACTGTGCCGCGGCGCGGGCCGGACGTTGTCCATTGTGGACTTGGTAACCTCCCGGGCAGCACGGTGACGACGGAGCAAGGATCTGGGGGTGGGCGACGTGTCCTACGTGCTTGCGATTGATCTCGGCACGACCAATGTGGCCGCAGCCCTGCTCCGTGACACCGACGCGCAGCCCGTGCTGGTCGAATTGGGCGATCGTGTGGCGACCATGCCCTCGACGGTGTTCCTCCAGCCGGACGGCACCTTCGTGGTCGGCGAGGCGGCAGAACGGCGGGCCAATTCGGACCCCGGACGCGTCGCCCGCGGCTTCAAGCGGCGGCTCGGGGACCCGGTGCCACTGCTTCTCGGCGGCACCCCCGTAGGCCCCGCAACGCTGCTGGCCACGCTCGCCCAGCACGTGCTGGCCTTGGTGAGCCAGCGTGAAGGCGCCCCACCCCGCCGGGTCGCGCTGACCCATCCGGCGAACTGGGGGCGTTGGAAGTTAGAGCAGTTGCGTCAGGTGGCGGATTTGTGTCGGCTCAACGAGGTGGTGTTCGTTTCCGAGCCCGAGGCCGCCGCGATCAATTTTGCCCACCGGGACCGCATCTCCGTCGGCGAGGCGATTGCTGTGTATGACCTGGGCGGGGGAACGTTTGACGCCACCGTCCTACTGCGAACGGAGCAGGGCTATCAAGTGATCGGCGAGCCGACCGGCATCGAACAGCTGGGAGGTATGGACTTCGACGAGGCCCTGTTGGCCCATCTGCTGCAGACCGAGGGCCACGATCGCGACCGGATGGATGCCTCCAACCCGACGGTTGTGCGAGAGCTGCAGGCCCTTCGCCGGGGGTGCGCGGTAGCCAAGGAAACCTTGTCGGTGGATACCGATGCGGTGGTCGACGTCGATATCGGAGGCCGCCGCGCTGATGTGCGGGTCACCCGCCGCGAGTTCGAGAACCTGATACGTCCGGCCATCGCGCTCACCGTCAACGCCCTCGAGCAAGCCGTTGCCGCGGCTCGGGTGGATCCACAGCTGATCAGTCGGGTGTTACTGGCGGGGGGGTCCTCACGTGTGCCCGCCATCGCCGAAGTGCTCAGTGCTGCCCTGCAGCGGCCGATCGTTCTCGACTCCCATCCGAAGCACACCGTCGCCCTCGGAGCCGCCCTGGTGGCGGGAGGCCGCATGGTGGCGGGTCAGAACCCGTCGAGCGGGGTTGGCCCACCTCCTCCGCCGGTCGGACCTTCGGCCGGGAACCAACCCGACCCGTTGGCTACGCTGCCGCCGCCAGGTGCACCGCCAGACAAAGCGGGCCCGACCCCCGCGGCGTTCATGGCCACGAGCCCGCCAGGGACAAACGCGCCACCGCTCGGGCCTCCGACCGGGCCGCCTTCCCCGCCGGGGCCGACGTTGTTCGTGCCGACCGCTAGCTCGCAGCCGCCGGGTCGAAGACGATGGTCATTGATCGCCGCGCTGATTGGCGTGGTGGGCTTGTTGACCGGGGCAGGCGCGGTGGTGCTCGCCCGTGGGCCGAGCGTGGGCGCCACAGAGGTGTTCGCCGAACCGGTCACCGATCCCGGCCCCAGCCCATTTACCGACAACACCACGACGCCGAGCACCATCGCCCCAACGACCACGGTAAGCCCGACGACCACGGTGAGCCCCTCGACCACGTTGGCGCCGACAACCACACCGGGGTCTCCGGCCGGGGCAATCCCAACGAGCATCGGCGACGCCGTCGGCCTGTACGGCGGGTCCCTAGACAGCGTGGTTTGCGACAAGCCCAAGCTGGTGAGATTCCTTGTCAGCAACGAGGCGAAGGCCAAGGCATGGGCTCAAGCCCAGGGGATCTTGGCGGCTCAGATTCCTGCGTTCGTCGCCACGTTGACCCCCGTCCTGCTCCGTGACGATATACGGGTTACCAACAACGGTTTCGATGAGAGCACCGGCAGACCGACACCACGCCAGTCCATCCTCGAGCGAGGAACCGCCGTCCTCGTGGACCGCGTCGGGATGCCTCGCGTCCGCTGCTACTGCGGCAATCCACTCGGTCCGCCCGAGGCGGTACGCCAGAAGCTCGTGGGCCAACCTTGGCCGGGGCTCGACCCCACAAAGGTGCGGCGCATCGTTGCCGCGCCGGCACCGGTGACAGAGTTCGTGGTGATCGACCTCGTTTCGGGAAGGCTGATTACTCAACCGGTGGACACCAGTGTGCCCGCCCTCAACACGACCACCACCGAAGCGCCCACAACAACCTCCACCAGTGTCGTTGCGACCACGGTGACCACGGCCATCCAGACCACGACCGCGCCCACCACTACCGCGGCGCCGGCCAACCCCGTTGACCTGACCTCCTTGGGAACCGTCAAGGCCAGCTCCAACTTCGGTGGTGGCACCTATCCACCAACGCTGGCTGTCGACGGGAACCCGGCCACCAGCTGGTTCTCAGCCGGACCGCAGAACGGATTCAGCACGTATACCTTCACGCTGGCCTCAACCCGCACCATTCAGCGGATCGGCCTTCTCTCCAACGCGGCCAACACCAACCCGCAATTCCGCCAGAACTTCGGCTTCGGGGAGGTGGCGGTCGAGGTGCGCAACCGCGGCACGGTGACCTTCTCCGCACGGGTCGATCTTTCGGGCACGCCCGATCCTGACGTCGATCTGTCCGCCAACGTGCCTGGCGACGAGATCGTCTTCATCTTCACCGGCTCCGAGGACCCCGGCTGCGGCGGCTTCGGCGAGTTGAGCGTCATCGGCGTCTGATTCGAGCCAATGCGTTCAGATTTCTCCATCGAGTGGCCTCAGCGCTGATCGGGACCGCTGCGCAACAACCGCCCGCTCAGAGCGCCGGTGTGGACACCCGCCTCCATGAACACTTCACCGTTCACCAAGGTGTAGTCGTAGCCGGTGGCCTTCTGGATCAAGCGACCGGCGCCGCCGGGAAAATCGTGCACGTAGTCGGGCATGTGCAAACGCATCGCCTCCAGGTCGATCACGTTCACGTCGGCGAACGCACCAGGGGCGAGCACGCCGCGGCCCTCAATGCCGAACAGCTCCGCGGTGTCCGAGGTGAGGCGGCGGATGGCCTCTTCCACGGTGAAGGTGCCCCGGTCACGAACCCAATGGGTGAGGAACCACGTCGGCTGGCTGGCGTCCATGATCTGGCCCACGTGGGCGCCGGAGTCGGCCAGGCCCAACACCACCATGGGATCGGTCAGCATCTCCTCGATGGCATCGAAGTTCGGGTTGAGGAGCGGATGGTTGATGAAGGAGGAACCCCCCGAGGCGATCATCAGATCCATGTACACCTCAGCCATGGTCACCCCCCGGGCGGCGGCCAGGGCGGGCAGGGACTTGGTCGGGTCGGGCCGGTAGTCCGGGTCGGGGCCCTCCAGCAGGTAGTGACGATCCAGATCGGCGGCGAAAGGACCGTTGGCCTCGGCCTGGGCGATCAGCTCGGCCCGCCGGGAAGGATCCGCGTAGGCGGCGAGCTTCTCCGCGACCGGCAACTCCCGCATGGCCTTCCAGGCCGGGTTGCGGTCGAAGGGGCTGCGGATGTGAGCGCCGAAGAGGATGCCAATACCCCGGGCGGTGCTCTGGGGCCGCACGTTGGCACCATTGGCATTGGCCTCGGCGGTGAACTCCATGATCTTGCGGTACTGCTCGAGCAGATGGGGGAACTGGAAGAAGGCGAAGGTGAGCGGGCGGCCGCTGGTGCGGGACACGTCGCTCATCCACTCGACCTCGGAACGGGCCTTGTTCCAGTTCTCGGGGCTGTCGGTCTCGAAACGGGGCACAACCTCATAGACGCCCCGGCCGTACTTCTTCAACGGCTCGGCCAAGGCCAGCAGCTCGTCGGGCAGGGCGAAGGTGCCCGGAACGGGACGGCCGTCCGGGGTGCGGTGGCCCAGCACCCGGGAGGTGGAAAAGCCCAGGGCGCCGGCGGCCATGGCCTCATCCACGGTCTCGACCATGACGGCCAACTCCTCCACGCTGGGATGGTTGTCGCGGTCGATTGAACGCTCGCCCATGGCGTAGAAACGCACCGCGCAATGCCCGACCATCCCGCCCACGTTGATGCCTTTGGGCATGGCGTCCAGGGCGTCGTAGTACTCGCCGTAGGTATGCCAGTTCCAGTCCAGCCCCTCCATGATGGAGGTGGCGGGGATGTCTTCCACGGACTCCATCAGCTTGGCCAGCAGCTCATGGTCGGTCGGCTTGACCGGGGCGAAGGTGACCCCGCAGTTGCCCACCACCACGGAGGTGACCCCATGCCAGCACGAGGAGCTGCAGGGCGCGTCCCACGCCACCTGGGCATCGAGGTGGCTGTGGATATCCACGAAACCGGGGGTGACCAGCCGCCCCTCGGCGTCGATGGTCCGGGTCGCGGTGGCACCCGTGAGGTCCCCGACCTCTACCACGCGGTCCCCGAGGATGCCGACATCGGCCCGTCGACCCGGTGCCCCCGTGCCGTCCACCACGGTGCCGCCCTTGATGACGATGTCATAAGTGCTCATGGCCCACTCCTCTGACGCAGTTGTCTGGGCCCATTCTCCCCCGATCTGGGGCGTCACTGCACGTTTGGTGGGCTAAGCCTCCGGATTGGTGAGAAGCTGGGGGGACGAGGCGAGCACCAACCTGCAGGGGGAACCAATGAGTGCGTACTCCATCATCGATGTCGACACCCACGTCACCGAGACGCCCGATACCTGGGTGGACCGTGTCCCCGCCTCGATGCGGGACAGGGTCCCCTACGTGGATCTCGACAAGCACGGCCGGCAGTGCTGGTATCTCAACGGCGAGCGGATTTCCATCATCGGGCTGACCGCCACCGCCGGGCGGGGCGACATGATGAACTGGCCGGCCACCTTCGCGGACATGCATCCCGGCGCCTATGACCCCAAAGCCCGTCTCCAGTACATGGATGAGATCGGCATCTGGGCCATGGTCATGTATCCCAACGTGGCCGGTTTCGGCAACCAGCAGTTCCTCAAACTGAAGGACCCCGAGCTCATGCTGGCCTGTGTCGAGGCCTACAACGACTGGCAGACCGAATGGGCCTCGGCGGACTCGCGCCGACTGCTGCCCATCGCCTCCACCCCGTTCTGGGATGTGGAGGCTTCCGTGCGTGAGGTACGCCGGTGCGCGGCGATGGGCCACCGCGGCATCTTGTTCACGGGCGAACCCCAGGCCTTCGGGCAACCCTTCATGGGCGATCGCCACTGGGACCCACTTTGGGAAACGGCCTGCGAGCTGGACCTGCCGGTGAGCTTCCACATCGGTTCGGGCAACATGGAGGCGGGGTTGAGCGCAGCCAAGATGGCCACCTACGGCCGCATGTCCACCTTCACCTCAGGATCGGTGGACATCTTCTTCAAGAACGGCTGCCAGCTCTCCGAGCTGTTGCTGTCCGGCATCTTCGTGCGCTTCCCCGAGATCCAGTTCGTGTCAGTGGAATCCGGCATCGGCTGGATCCCCTTCGCTCTTGAAGCCCTCGACTATCAGTTCCAAGGCAACCGGGTGTTCGAGGAACACCCCGAGTTCGATCGGCTGCCCTCGGAATACTTCGCCACCAACGTGCACGCCTGCTACTGGTTCGAGCAGGTCGCCCCCCGCCGCCTCATCGACAAGGTCGGGGTGGATCGCATCATGTTCGAGACCGACTTCCCCCACCCCACCTCGCTCTACGGGCAGGAGGTCCACGACCGCATCGCCACCGGGCTGGGTGACAGCGACGAGGAAACCCGCCGCAAGATCCTGTGGTCAAACGGTCAGAAGCTGTACAAGGTGTCCGAGCCAACCCCCGCCGACGAAGCCCGGGTGGCCGTCGCCGTCGACTGATACCGGATGGTATGGACGCCAGCCCGGGTAGCGTCCGAGCATGGATCGCCCTCTGTCCGATGTTGTGGTGCTCGATCTGACCCGGGCCTTGTCCGGTCCCATTGCCAGCCGGCTCCTGGCCGACCTGGGCGCCGAGGTCATCAAGATCGAGCCGCCCGACGGTGACCTCACGCGGGCCATCGTGCCCCGTGTCGAGGCCATGTCGACCTACTACGTGCATTACAACGTGGGCAAGCAGTGCCTATCGATGGACCTGGCCCAGCCCGAAGCCCAGGAACTGTTCCTGCGCATGGTGGAACAGGCCGACGTGGTGTTGGAGAACTACCGCCCCGACGTCATGGCCCGCCTGGGGTTGTCCTACGAGGTGCTGGCCGAGCGCAACCCACGAATCATCCTGGCCTCCATCAGTGGCTGGGGTCACGGTAACTCCCGTTCGATGCAGGGGGCCTACGCCTCCGCCATCCACGCCGAAGCGGGGATCACGGAGATGGTGGCCCGCCGCCGCGGCGAGAGCGACGCTCCTCGCAACGACCCCATGTCCCATTCGGACACCTACGCCGGGCTGCACGCCCTGGCTGCGCTATTGGCCGCCCTGCACATGCGCAACCGCACCGGGGTAGGCCAGGCGGTGGAGGTGTCCATGGCCGAGTCGACCCTGATGGTCAACGATCTGGGCTCCGCCGAGCTCACCGGGCAGGACCCCGAGGCCGGCTTCCGGGCCGGGCAGAATTGGTCGCCCATTTTCCGCCTGGGCAGCGGCCGACACGTCAACGTCACCCTCGATCCCACCACCGACGGCGGCTTCGGGGTGTTCTGTCGCGCCGCGGGCCGCGCCGACTGGCGCGAGGACCCCCGTTTCGCCACGGCCGCCGCCCGCAATGCCAACCGCACCGCGCTGGCCGAGGAGATCGGGGCCTGGGTGGCCGGCTTCGACAACGCCGCCGAGTTGGAGGCGGCCATTGGGGTGTCCACCGTGCTGGCCGCCGAGGTTCGCACCGTGGCCGAGTTGGCCGACACCCAATGGGCCGCTGAGCGGGGCGCCTTCGTGGCTGTCGACCTGGGTCGGGGCAACGAAGTGGTGGTACCCCAAGCACCGTGGCGGTTCAGCGACGCCGACAGCGGAGTGCAACCGATCATCGGCTTCCGGGGCGAGCACAACCGCGAGATACTGAGCCGTATGCTCGGTCTCGACGACGCCGAGTTGGATCGGCTCAGCGCCGAAGGCGTCATCTCCGAGCGGGTCCCGGCCTGGCGCCGGACATGACATCCCCCGCAGCCCAGCGGATAGATTGCCGCGCCGCTCGGACTTTGATCGCGCCGTAGGCCTGGCCCGGGTGTTTGGCTGTTCAGGGGATGCCGATGACTTCGATGCCGTGCAGCAGCTCGGCAACGGTCAGATCCATGAACGGGTCCCAACCGACTGCGGAGAGATGGGCTCTCGCTGCGGCGCGGTCGCGGTACCACAGTTCGGCTGCGCCGAGGAACGGTGGATCGCCACGATGCTGATCGGCGAGGGAAACGACATAGCGCAAACCGCCCGCGACTGCAAAACCCGCCGCCACATTCGGAGCGTGTGACCGGATCCAGGCCTGGCGCGCGGCCTCGGGGTCCACGCCGTCGCGTAGCTTCACGAGGCCGGTCACCTTGTGCGCATCGGCGGGCCGTGGGCCATCCACGATGATGTGCTCGGTGGTCTCCAGTCGGTTCCCGGGTTCGATCAGGTCACCGAAGCCGTCCTGCGCGACCGCAGCGGGCATCCGGCGGCCCTGCTCTCGACGGGCGAGCTGATGGTCATCGTAAGTCGCGCTCGCCATCCCGTCGAACGAGGTGTTGTCGCCCTGGTCGAACAACGTCACCGAGTACCGGTTCGGTGTCAAGTGAGCGATCACCCGAGGCATGTGAACGCTACGCCAGTACTCGACGAGCTGTTCGTGAGAAACGCCCGCTCGACGCCGCAGCGGGAACAGCATCTTCAAAGGGGCCATGACCGTCAGCTTGCCACGCCTCCCGCCGCCGACAACGCGGATCTGGCCGAACAAGACATGCCGCCGCTCAAACCCAACAGCACCATCCCGCGACACGCTGACCCCCGCTCGGTGCTCGACGGTAACAACCGGGGGACTGTCATGACACCCGGTCAGTCAGCGTTCGAAGACCAATACTTTCGTACCACTCCTCGTTTCGAGACGGGAGATGCGCGTTATGCGTGGCTCAACCAGTCTGTCTTTGTTGGTGAGGGCCGGTTCTATCCTGGATTCGGAGTGGAGTATCGGGTTTACCGCGTCACCTGAGCCAACCTGCTTCGACGCCGGCCAAACTGGGCGAACCGTCAGGAGCTCACAGGTTGCGGCGCAGGAGCGAGTGGACCCGTTCCCAGTGCAGCTCGGAGGCGGCGCGGTGGTAGCGCTCGGTGCCGGGAGGGGCGTAGCCGTGCACTGCATCGGTGAGAAAGTCGATGGTGTGGGTCACCCCGGCTTTTTCTAGCGCGGCCCGCATGACCGGGACGGTCTCGGGCGGGGCGGTGGCGTCGTTGTCGGCCCAGCCGAAATAGACCTCGGCCCGCACGGTGTCCAGACCCAGGTGGGGCGAGTCCTCGCTCTCGCGCACCAACCAGGCACCGTGGATGGAGGCGACCGCGGCCACCCGCTCCGGCATGGCCCGAGCCAGGGAGACCACTAAGCCCCCGCTCATGCAGAAACCGACCGCGCCCACCTTGCCGTCCAGAGCCGCCGGATCCCGGGCGGCGAGGGCCAGCAGCGCTTCGGCGTCGCCCAGAATGTTGGTCGGGGTGACCTGGGCCATCAGCTCACGTCGGGCGTGCATGTCCTCGTCACTCAGGCCGAACTCACGGAACGGACCACCCCGGTAAAACAGATACGGCAACATCACGTAGTAGCCGGCGGTGGCCAACCGCGAGGCCATGTCCTTGAGAGCGGGGCGGATGCTGGGCGCGTCCATCAGATACAGCACCACCGGGGAGGGTCCATCGTGCTCGGGATGAAAGATGAAGGTCTTCATTGACCCGTCGGCGGTGGTGACGTCGATCTCGCGCTCGATCATGGGGCCAGTCTTCCAGCTTTCTCCCCCCGCCGGCCGCCCTGACTAGCCTTCCGAACGGCCTCGTCTGGTCACCGGACCTTCCATGCACTCCTCGACCGCCGACCCCACCCCCGGTGCCCCTGCCCCGGCGCAAGCCCCCGCCGAACCAGGCAACTTCAGGGGTTGGAAGGTGGTACGGGCTGGTCTGGCCGTGCAAACGCTGCAGGGCGGGCTCATGCAGCAGGCTTACGGCACCTACGCGGTCGCCCTCAAGGCCGAGTTCGGCTGGTCCTCCACCGTGCTTTCTGCGGCGTACTCCCTCAACCGCCTGGAGAGCGGCCTGCTCGGACCGTTGCACGGGTGGGCGCTGCAACGTTTCGGGGTACGGCGGGTCATGCAGGTTGGCACCGTCATCATGGCGGTGGGGCTGATGCTGTTCAGCCAGATCCAAGGCGTCGGACAGTTCTTCGGGTTCTACCTGCTGGCCGCCATCGGCGCCTCGTTGTCGGGTTTTCTCACCGTGGTAACCGCCACCGTGCAGTGGTTCGAACGCAAGCGTTCCACCGCCCTGGCCATCTCCCAGGCCGGCTTCGCCGTCGGCGGGCTGTCCACGCCGCTGTTGGTGTGGTGCTTCGCCACCTTCGGTTGGCGCAACACCGCCTTCACCACCGGCGTGTTGGCCTTCGTCACCTTGATGCCGCTGTCCTTCGTGTTCGGGCCGACACCGACCTCGACCGGCCAGCCGGTGGATGGGCTGTCGCCCGAGCAGGTCGCCGCCCACGATCTCCAGCACCAGGCCCATCGGGCTCGGGTTTCAAAGGTTCATTTCACCGCCGCCCAGGCCGTGCGCACCCGAGCCTTTTGGATGATCTCCCTCGGCCATTCCTCCGCCTTGCTGGTGGTGGGGGCGGTGATGGCTCACCTGCAGCTCTACCTCACCCAGGATCACGGTTTCAGCGCCGCCAAGGCCGGGTGGGTGGCCGCCATTTTACCCTTGGTGCAGCTGTTCGGCCAGGTGGGCGGGGGCTTCCTGGGCGACCGCATCTCCAAGCAGCTGATCGTGGTGGTGGCCATGATTGGCCACGTGGTCGGGCTGCTGCTGTTGGCCTTCGCCACCCAGAACTGGATGATCTGGGCCTTCATTCCCCTCCACGGTCTGGCCTGGGGGGTGCGGGGTCCGCTCATGCAAGCCATGCGGGCGGACTACTTCGGTTCGGCCAGCTTCGGTCAGATCATGGGCATCTCGTCGCTCATCATCATGCTGGGCCAGATTGGCGGGCCACTGTTGGCCGGCTGGTTGGACGACACCACCGGCTCGTACCGAATCGGCTTCGCGGTGGTGGCCGTCATGGCTTCGCTGGGCATGGCCTTCTTCGCCCTGGCCACCCCACCGGACCCGCCGCCTGGCGAGCCAGACCCCGTCCGTGTTCCCCTGACCCCCTCACGCCTGGGGGGCTGGGCGACGCGTGGGTGCCGGGGGCCGGTGTGGGCACCGGGCCACCGAGGGGTGGGGGGTGGGGTTCAGTCGCTGTTTGAGACAAATCTGGTCTGGTGTCTCACACGGCCAGGTCGATGTCGTTGTCGTCGGCGTGGTGCAGGTCCAGCTCGGTGTGGGCGAAGCG
>JANPEN010000135.1:0-10045 GCA_031422955.1 Acidimicrobiia bacterium | reverse complement strand
TTGCCCGAGTTCAACATCGAGCGAACACCAGACGCGGACGCCGTGACGGACATCTGCCAACAACTCGACGGTATCGCCCTGGCCATCGAGCTCGCCGCCGCCCGCATGGTATCCCTCAGTGCCCAAGACATCCGCGACCATCTCGGGGACCGCTTCCGGCTCCTCGCCGCCCCCCGCCGGGGCGCACCACGCCACCAAACACTCCGAGACGTCGTGCAATGGTCCTTCGACCTGCTCGACACCGACGAAGCAGCGGTGCTCGCCCGCGGCGCGGTGTTCTCCGACGGATTCGACCTCGACGCCGCCACGCAGGTCTGCGGCCAACCCGTGCCCGCAGGACGCTACGCGGCAACCGGAATCGACGAATTCTCCATGCTCGACCTGTTGGAATCCCTGGTCCGCAAATCGCTGATCACCGTTGATCGCACAGCCAGCAGCATCCGCTACGGTATGTTGGAAACGATCCGGCAGTTCGGCGAAGGAAGCCTCATCGCCGAAGGTCAGATCGACGAGATCAGCCGCCGTCACGCCGCGTACCTCGCTAACCAGGCGGTCGCTTGGTACTCGATCCGGGACGGCCCCGGTTTTCAGTCAGGCCTCGATTGGCTCGAACCGAATATGGCCAACCTGCGTGCCGGGTTCCGTTGGGCCGTCTCCCATGGCGAGATCGTGATCGCCACCGCCATCGCGGCCCACACCGCGATCCAGTTGTTCAGTCGGCAAGTGACCGAGCCGATCAGCTGGGCGGAGGAGTTGCTCCCAGCAGCAACCGCGGCGAACGTTGCGCAACTGCCCCGACTGCTTGTCGCGGCCAGCCTTTGCACGTACACCGGTCGAGCCCAGGACGGGGTCATGTACTCGGCCAAGGCCATGGAACTGGAAACCCAACCGGGCTACGAACCCTACGAGTTCGGCATGAGCACGATCGCGCACGCCAACGCGCAGCTGTTCTGCGGGCGCCCCGAACGCTGGTTGGAGCTGTGCGCGGACCTCGCCCAGCGGGACGGGCTCGCCCGGCGCATCGGGCTGGCCGGACTACTCAACGGCCTGCCTGGGTTGGGGCGGGGCGAGGAAGCCCGCGCCCTGGCCGACGAGGCGCTCCAGGCGGTGCGCGCCCAAGGTAATCCGTTCTGGGTCGCATTCACCCTGTTGGGCTACGGACGGGCCTTCGCCGACACCGACCCCCAAAGCGCGCTGCACGTCCTTCGCCAAGGCGTCGGCTACACCCGCGCCCGGCGAATGCTCTTCTGGGAAGCAGTCCTGACCCGTGAATCGGCCAGCATCGAAGCAATGTACGGCGACCTCGATCGCGCCCTGGACTTGTTCGACGTCGCCATTGCCTCCCAGCACCAGGCCAACAACGTGGCCCACACCGCGGCCGCTCTCGCCAGCCTCGCCGTCTGCTTCGACCGCCTCGATTCTCACGAAACGGCCGCCATCATCTACGGCGCCAGCACCGTTTACGGCTCTGCCAACCGGGTGAAAGGCCTTCGACACGCCTGTGAGCACCTCGCCGAATCCCTCGGCCCCAGCCGTTTCGAACAGTGTGTTGCCCAAGGCGCCGCCATGACTCTCACCGACGCCGTGCGCTTCGCCCGCCAGCACATCTCGCGCCAACGGTCCGACAGGCGCCACGGATCCGGCGCTCAGACCGTTGGCCAGTAACTGAGCGGGCGTTGTTCGGGCGGGGGGACGCGACGGCCCTGCATGCGGTCGAGGTCCTCGGCCAGGATTGCGCGGGTCCGGGCGGGGTCGATGACCTCGTCAATGCGCAAGGTACCGGCCGCCTCATACGGTGACGTGACCCCGGCGATCTCTTGGACCATGCGGGCCCGCTCGACGGCGGCGTCTTCCGGGGACATACCGGCCAGTCTGGCGGCGAAGGCCACGTTCACGCCCACCTCGGGGTCCATGAAACCGATCTCCGAGCCGGGCCAGGCGTACAGCCCCCACGAACCCATGCCGGACCCGTTCATGGCCGGGAACGCCAGCCCGAAACCCTTACGCAACGTCACCGTGAGCGTGGGGGTGGACAGGTTGGCCAGCGCCTCCACGAAACGGATGGCCAGGGAAAGGATGCGGTCGTGCTCCACCGCCTTGCCCACCATGAAACCGGGCACGTCCATCAGGAAGATGATCGGCAGGTTGAAGGCATCGCAAAGGCACATCAAGCGGATGGCCTTGCGGCAGGCCTGCGGTTCCAAGATGCCGGCGTTGAACATGGGGTTGTTGGCGATGACGCCCACCGCGTGCCCGTCCAGGCGGGCCAGGCCGGCGGTGAGGTTGCGGGCGTACAGCGGTTGCAGCTCGAAGAAGGAGCCCGGGTCGGCCAGGGTCTCCACGAAGCGGCGCATGTCGTAACCCCGCCGCCGGGCCCGGGGCACCATTGCTTCGAGCCCAGGGTCCGGGTCCCGGGATACCCGATGGTCGGTTCGGGGGGCGGGGGTCCAGGCGTTGGGCGGAAGATAGGACAACCACTGCCGTACCGCTTGGTATCCCTCTTCGAAGGTTTCGACACCCCGGTCGATCTGGCCGGTGAGCCGGGCGTGCACGTCGACCCCGCCCAGCTCCTCGAAGCCCACGATCTCACCGGTGGCAATCTCGAACACCCGCGGCGAGGTCACCGCCATGACCGAACCCCTAACCTGCACCACGAAATCGGAGAACGCCGACTCGAACGAGGACCCACCGAAGCTCTGGCCCACGATGATGGAAGCCATGGGGATCTTGCGCCGCCGCCGGGCGATCTCCGCCGATGGGGCCACGTCGCTCATACCCTCGGCACCGATCAGGTCCGGGATGCGGCCCCCGCCGGTCTCCCCCACGTACACGAACGGGGTACCCCGATCCAGCGCCCGCTCGAACAGTCGGGCAATGCGCCGGGTGCCGACAATGGCCGAAGAGCCCTTCTTGACGGTGATGTCATCGCCCACGATGGCCACCGGCCGCCCGTCGATGGTGCCCTCACCCCCCACCTTGCCATCCCCCGGGGTATGGCCGCGATCTTCCAACCGCATGGACTGGCTGAAGGTGCCGAGCTCGCGGAACGTGCCGGGGTCCAAGATGCCGTCGATGTGATCCCGAATGGTGGGTGTGCCCTCGACCCGCATCTTCTGCACCCGGTCGGCGCCGCCCATGTCCTCTCGCACGCGCCGAGCCCGCTCGGCCAGCTCGACCACCGGGTCGGGCTGAGCCGTACTCGCCGGTTTGTTCTCGCCCGCCGGTTTGTTCTCGCCCGCCGGTTCGCTCACGCCAGCACCTCGTTTTGGTGTTCACCGATATGGGGGGCCCGCCGGGAGATAGCCCACGGCGAGCCGTTCATGAGCACGGGGGCGCCCGGGTAGACGAAGCGTCGGCCCAGGTCCTCGTGGTCGACCTCGACGGGAAAGCCCCTGGCCTGGAAGTGGGGGTCGGCCATGATGTCTTCGGGAGCAAAGACCGCGCCGACGGGAATGCCTCGCTGTTGGAAGCCGACAAAGGCGTCGCGGGCGCTGAGGCGGCTGGCGATGAGGGCCACCGCCTCCCGACCAGCTCCGAAGACCTCCCCGATCATCGGATCCTCCTCGATCTCGGCCATCCCGATGTGCTCGTACTGGCCGCCCATCTCCAACAGCACAGCCAGGGAGAACTCCTCAATCAGACCCAGCTCCTCCAGCCAGCCGTGCAGGGCCAAGAACTCTCCGGGCCGGCGGGGCGGCACCCCGGTGTTCAGGTAGTGACCGTCGGCGCAGAGCACCTGGGTGGGGTCGGTTCGCCCCGGGGCGGCATGACGGCCCGTCTGGCGTTGCACCTCTTTGCGGGCGGCCAACCAGCCGTAGCTGGCCATCTCGGTGGTGACGTTGGAGGCGGCGTGCATGCTGACGTCGAGGTGTTGGCCCACGCCGGTATGGGATCGGTGCAAGAGGGCGGTGAGCACCGAGATAGCGGCCCACACCCCCGCGGTGTGCAAACCCTGGTTACCGCCACCCCGCACCGGAGGTAACTCGTGGTCGTCGTAGCCACAGCTCCACACCGGACCCGCGGCGGCCAACACGGTGAGGTCGGTGCAATGTTCCATGCAGCGGGGCCCCTGACGCCCGAACGGAGTGATGGAGCAATACACGAGATCGGCCCGTAACCCGATCAGGTCGGCATAGTCCAATCCCAACTGAGCCATTCGGTCGGGGCGTTCCGCCTCGATCAACACATCGGCTTCTGCCACCAATCGCCGGAACCGCTCCCTGTCTCCACCGGGGCTAGCGTCGTCCAGATCCAAGACCACCGAGCGTTTGGAAGTATTGTAATGCCACCAGTACAGACTGCGTTCCCGATCGGGCTCATCGTCCAGGAAGGGGCCGTAGCGACGCTGGGGGCTACCGCCCGGCGGCTCGACCACTACCACGTCGGCGCCCATGTCGGCCAACAGCTTTCCGGCAAAGGCGCTACCGTCTGCCGATAACTCCACAACCCGCCAAGCCTGTAGTGCCCCCATCAGATAACCCCTTCCTGATGCAAAGTGCCGATCTCGGCGCCGGTGAGCCCGAGAATCTCGCCAAAGACATAGTCGTTGTCCGCCCCCAGCAGCGGCGCCGCCCGGTCGATAACCCAATCGGTTTGAGAGAAATGCACGGGCAACCCGTCGACCCGTACCTCCCCCATGGCGGCGTGGTCCACCAGCGGCCACAACCCCCACGCCTCGGTGGAGGGATCTTCGTCGATCCGCTCCCCCGGTCGGGCCACTGCGGCGGCGGGAATGGCCAGTTCCTGCAGCTGGGCGGCCAGCTGGTGGCGGTCTTGGCTGCGAGTCCAGCGGTCGAGGTCGGCGTCGAGGGGATCTTGGTGCTCGAGACGGCCAGCCGAGGTGGCCAGGGCGGCGCTTTGGGCCCATGGCTGATCGATGGTGGCGGCCAAGGACGCCCATTCCGTGTCGTCCCGACAGGCGATGGCGATCCAATTATCCACCCCGGCGGTGGCGTAGATGCCGTGCGGAGCCATGGTGGCGGTGGCGTCACGATTGCTGTCAGGGGCACCCTCCCTTCGACTGGGCCGCCCGTTCACGGTGTAGTCGAGCACGGCGGGTCCCAAGAGCGCCGCCCCCGCTTCGGAACAGGACATGTCCACCCACTGTCCCTCACCGGTGCGCTGGCGGTGGCACAGGGCGGCCAGGATGCCCAGGCACATGAAGTAACCGCCGTGGTGGTCCATGTAGGAATAGCCCCAACCGGCGGGGGGTTGGCCGGCCAGGCCGGAGGTGAAGGTCAGCCCACCCACCGCTTGGGCAATGGGCCCCCACGATTTGAACTCTCGATAGGGCCCGGTGTGGCCAAAGCCGCAGTTGGACACGTAGATGATGTCGGAGCGGATGGCCTTGAGCTGCTCGTAGCCGAAGCCCATGCGAGCCACCACCCCGGCCGCGAAGTTCTCGGTGACCGCGTCGCTGATGGCCACCAGCTCGCTGAAGAGCTCCTTGCCCCGCTCGGTGCGCATGTTGATGGTGATGCCCAGCTTGGCCACGTTGTGGTTCTGGAAGGCGGAACCGAACTCGTTGCCCCGGCGTTCGTCCTTGAACGGCGGGGCCCCTCGCAGAATGTCCCAGCGGCCCTTGCGGACGGGATCTTCGATGCGGATGACCTCAGCTCCCAGGGCGGCCAGGTGGCGGGTGGCCCCCGCCCCGGCCAGCTGACCGGTGAAATCGCAGATCCTCAGGTGTGACAATGCAGCCGAACCCATGACGTCCCTTCCGTTCGCGTTGGGGCGACCCTAGACGGGGCCGGGCCCGGCGGGGCAGTAGGGTCCGCCACGGCGAGGGAGGCCACGGTGACCAATGAAGAACTGCTCGACGCCTGGCCCGGCGTGCGCATCGACCACGACAACGCCGCGTACTACCGCGGGCTGCTCGAGCGGCGTCTGCTGCTCAACCGCTGCGAGGACTGCGCTCGCTGGCATCATCCGCCCCGCTCGGTGTGCCCGGCATGCTGGTCTCGCTCAGTAACACCGACCGAGGTGGCCGGCCGCGGCACCATCGCCCTGGTCACCATCCTGCGTCAGGGCGCCCCCCAGGCCGGGGTGGACTACACCGACGGTCATGTGCTGGTGGCGGTGGAGTTGGACGAACAGCCCGGGCTACGACTGGCGGGCACCGTGGTCGGTACCGCAGCGGCCGAAGTGAGGGTGGGAGACAAGGTGGGCGTGCTGTGGCGTGACGTGCCCGGTCGTATGGCCAGAGCCGACTTCGAGATCCTGGCCGGGGTCCGGTCATGAGCGGCCGGCGCAACCCCGCCCGAGACCAGGTCGCCATCGTCGGGTTGGGCCGTTCGCCGTACTCGCGCGACCGCGGTGGTTGCACGCCAGGCTCGCTGGTGGTGGAGGCGGCCGTTGCCGCAGCCAGAGACGCCGGCGTAGGGGCCAACGATATCGACGGCATCTGCGGCTCCATGCTTTCGGCCCAGTACGTGCAAGCAGCCCTCGGTATCCCCCGGGTCAGCTGGTTCGCCAACCCGCAGTCGGTGATGGGTAACCAGGTGGTCGCCGCGGTGGCCGCCGTGCATGCCGGTATGTGCGACACCGCGCTGGTGTATCACCACGCCTATCGCCTCCCCTGGTCGTCTCGCTCGGCCGCCCGGGATCCCATGCGACGGCGCGCCACCCTGGGCTTGGCCGACGCCCGCAGCTGGTGGGGTAGCGGCCATAACGACGCCGGCCCCAACTCGATGTACGGGGCCAACGCCTACGCGGCGTGGGCCGGGCGCTACCTGCACGACTACGGCTACGGCCGCGAAACGCTCGGCCGTATCGCCATCAACTCTCGCACCAACGCCGCCGCCAACGACAACGCGGTGTACCGGGAGCCGCTGACCATGGACACCTACCTGGCCGGGCGCATGGTTCGCGATCCGCTCAGCGTGTACGACATGGACATCCCCATCGACGGTGCCAACGCCTTCATCGTCACCACCACCGAACGAGCCCGCGATCTTCCCCATCGCCCCGTGCTGGTCCACGCCGCCTCCCTCGGCCACACCGACTACGGCTCCGAGGAGCAGCTGGCAGATCTCAACCACGCCGGCCAGATGGTGGTGATGGAACGGGTGTGGTCAAAGTCCGAGCTGACCCTGGCCGATGTTGACGTGTTCTATCCCTACGAGGGTTTCTCCAACATCGCCCTGGCCTGGATCGAGAACGTCGGCTACTGCGGGCGTGGCGAGGGGGGAGACTTCGTGGCCCAACACTGGGACGAGGCCGCCCAGCGCATCGTCATTGAAGGCCGGGTGCCGCTCAACACCCACGGCGGCAGCCTGTCCGAGGGTGGCACCCAGGGCGCCGGCCACCTCTACGAGGCCTGCCTGCAGCTACGCGGCAACGCCGAGTCCCGCCAGGTCCCCGGGGCCAGGGTCGCACTCGTCACCCCCGGCGGTTTCTATTTCAACTCCCAGGGGTTCCTGCTGCGGAGCGGGGACTGAAGGCCTCAGCAGCGTAACAACACCAAACAGGCGTCGTCGTTCGTGTCGCTGGGGCCGGCCTCGATCAATGTGTCGGCCAAATCGTCCAACGAGGGCGATGCCTCCGGGCACCGTAGGTGGCCACCAGGGGGAAACGGAGGCCGGTTCTGCGCGCAACGTGTACGCGCGGTGGGAAGGCGAAGTACGAACACGCAGGTCAGGGTGGTACCGCCTTATCGCTGCACCCAACAATGTGGCACGTTGCGCGCAGAACCGCTGCCGCCACCCCGAATGTGACCACCCTACGTGAGATCCTGTCGCGTAATCAGGGCCGCGGTGACCACCCGACCCCGGCCGGTGCCCGGCGCTGGGCCAAACTTGGACCCTGGCCGCAGTTAGGCCGGGGATGGCTCAGGCCATCGGGTCGGCGCCGGGCAGGCCGAGCAGGAACTGCGCGTGGTTGTCGAAGGCAACCTCGCTCATCAGCAGGTGGCTGGCGGCCATGGTCACATCGCGCAGGGCCTGCTCCAGAAAGGTCCCGGTTCGCATGGCGTCTCCACCAGAGAAGCGGGCCACACCCCGCAGCACGTCGCAAGCCACCTTGGTGGCATAGGCGGCCGCGGCGCGGGCCTGCCCATCCCGGGCTCGCAGATCCAGGCCCGGTTGACCGACGGAGTCCATCAGGTCTTGGCCGTCGGCCAACATCAGGGCCCTGGCCGCCCGCAACTCCATGTCGGCCTGGCCCAGGAAGCTCTGGAAGGCGCCCCGCTGAGCCAGGGCCGAGGGCTTGGCGTAGCCCCTGGCCAACCCGCCCGCCCGCTGCGCCAACTCGTCGAGACAGCGTCGGGCCACCGCCCCGCACACCGCAGGCACCGTGTAGGCCAGGTATCCCACAATGCCGGTGCGATATTGGCGTCCACCGCGTCGGGGCGGCGCCCCAGGGTTGAAGGTCATCTCGGCTGGCACGAACAGCCCGTGGGCGGAGAAGTCGTTGCTGCCGGTGGCCTCTAGGCCGTGCACGTGCCAGGTGTCCTGCACCTCCAAGGACGCTTTCGGTACCACACAGCTCAGCACCTGGCCGTGGCCACCGCGCCCCTGGCCGCTTTCACCAGGCAGGAAGCCCGTCACCATCACCCAGTTGGCCCCTTCGATGCCGCTGCCGTAACGCCAGTGCCCGTTCAGCTCCAGACCACCCTCGACGGGGGAAAGCGCCCCCGGTCTCAGGCCGCCACCCCCGCAGCAGATGGGCATCTGGCCCCCCGCCAGCAGCTGGGCCAGGCCAGCGTCTGGCAAGCGAGCGCCGATCATGCCGGCGGTGTCGGCGTAGATGAACAAGCACCAGGCGGCGGCGATGCTGTGATGGGCGACCCGCTCGAACACCTCGTACTGCAGCGGCGGCTCGACTTCGAAACCGCCCAGCTCGGCGGGGACCTTGAGTTGGGTCAGGCCCGCCGACCACAGTGAGGCCACCGTGGCCGGCGGGAGATGACGCAGCCGCACACCGAGGTCAATGTCCGCTTCGAGCTGGTCGGCAATCGCATCGATGCGCCCGAACAGCTGCTGCCGCATCTCGTCGTGATCAACGGTGCCCGACCCCACCCTGATCAGGCGCCCGAGGAAGAGCCGACCCCAGCCAAAGCGGGCAGCGTCACCGGAGTCTCCAAACCCAACAGCCGATCGATAGTCGAATGGAAATGGATCAATGCTGGCTCGTTGCGACCAAACTGGATGTATTCCTGTGCCCCGGAACTGAAGGATCGTTGGATTTGCTCACACATGATGAAATCCTCGGTCTCCGTCACTTGCATGAGCAGATCGAGGTTGCGCTTCCAGTACGCCTTGGACTTATCGGTGATGGGCTCGTTCGGGGCGTAGAGGGAAACCAGGGCGTTGCACTTGTCCGGCCCGTCCGGGAAGATCTGGTACATCTCGATGTGGTCGACTTGGTGGACCAGCACCGTGTTGGGCAACAGGTAGTAGATCAGGGTGACCGCGGGAGGTAGGTCCTCCGCTCGCCACTCGGCCCTGGGACGATTATCCAGATCGTTCATGATCCAGCGGGCCACCGACAAACGAGCGTGCACGCCCCACGAGTCGAAACAGCAATTGTTGGATTGGATGAGGGGATGAATCGTTTGCCGATGCAGGTGCTCCACGTGATACACCTCGCCGAAGGTGTCGAACATCAGCTTCCAGTTCATGGTGCGGCTGGTGGTACGGGTCTCGGTGCGGTGGTAGCCCTCCAGCCCGAAACTATCCAACTCCCCCGCCGCACCCCCCAACCACGGGGCGGCATCGAAGGTGGCAGGGTCCCCGTCGAGATGCACGAACACCACCCCGCCGGCCACGCCACAGGCAACGGGCGACAGGCCGTGCTCGGACTTGTCGACCCCGGCGAAGCCGGCCTTGTGGGTCATGGCCACCAGGCGGCCATCCAGCCGGTAGGACCAGGCGTGGTAGGGGCACATGAAGGTCTTGTCGGTGTGGCCACGGCCCTCGGCCACACAGGCGCCCCGATGGCGACACACGTTGCGGAAACCCCGCACCACCCCGTCTTCGCCCCGCACCACCAACACCGGTACGTCGGCGATGGAAAGGGTGACGTAATCACCGGTGTTGGCCACGTC
>JANPEN010000134.1:0-12308 GCA_031422955.1 Acidimicrobiia bacterium | reverse complement strand
GGGTTGGACCAAACCGGGCGAGCGTTGCTTGTCGGCAATGGTGAGGCGGTATTGCTCCACGGTGCGGGCGGCCATGATCGTCCAGCTCCACTGTTCAAGCACCCGCTGGCGGGCCCGGGCCCCCATGGTGGCGCGCAACTCGGGGCGGCCCAGGTGGGTGCGGATGGCGGTGGCCAGGGCCTCGCTGTCGCCGGGGGCAATGAGCACGGCCGCCTCGCCGTTCGGTCCGACCACCTCGGGAATGGCCCCGCCGGTGGTGGCGATGAGGGGCACGCCGCAGCTCTGGGCCTCGATGGCGGGCAGGCTGAAGCCCTCGTACAGGGAGGGGACCACAGCCAGCTCGGCCTCCGCGTAGAGCTCCACGATGCGGGTTTCGTCTACCCCGGTCACGAACGTCACCGCGTCTTCGAGGCCGAGCTCGGCGATGAGGCGATCGCAGGTTCCGCCCGGTTTACGCCGCCCGATGAGTACGAGGTGGGCCTCAGGGCGTTCGACGCGCACCTTGGCCAACGCCTCGAGCAGGTAGCGCAGGCCCTTGAGGGCGACGTCGGCGGAGGCGGTGGTGATGATGCGTCCAGGCACGACCGCTACCTCGGGCCGGGGCCGGAAGCTGTCCACGTCGACCCCGACGGGGACCACGCTCATGCGGTGGGCCGGGACCGCGAACTCGGTCTGGATGTCGCGGTGGGAGTTCTCCGACACGGTGATGATGCGCCGCAGACGCCGGGCGACGCGGATCTGCATGCGGGTGAAGCCGTGCCAACGGGCCTTGGACAGCTTCTCGTAGAGGTTGCGGGCGTGTTCCATCTCCAGCCGTTTGTCCACCGTGATGGGATGGTGGATGGTGGCCACCACCGCGAAACCGGCCCGCTCCAGGCCCAGCAGGCCGTAGCCCAGGCACTGGTTGTCGTGGACCACGTCGTAGCGGTCGGCCTGGTGCTTGAGGTGTTGCCAGGCCCGCAGCGAGAAGGTGAGCGGCTCGGGGAAGGAGCCGCTCATGAACACCGCTGTCTCAATCCAGTCCGGCCAGGTCTTCAGTTCCCAGATACCCGGCATACGCAGTGGATAGTGGTCGTTGTACAGGTCCAGGCTGGGTAGCTCGATGAGGGGTACCCGAGGGTCGAGCACGGGGTAGGGCTGGCCGCCGAACACGTCGACTTGGTGGCCGAGGTCGACGAGCGCCTTGGTCAGGTGCCGGGTGTAGACGCCCTGGCCGCCGACGTGGGGCTTGCCCCGGTAGCACAGATAGGCGATGCGCAGGGGGCTCTCGGACACGGCCGCCAACACTAGGGTCGAGCACCAGCCAATGCCGTTGGCCACGTAGGCGGATCAGGGGGAGGATCAGGGGTCCGATGCGAGCGGTCGTGCAGCGGGTGACCGAAGCGACGGTGCGGGTGGGCGAGGAGGTGGTTGGCGCCATCGGGGCTGGGTTGTGTGTGCTGGTCGGGGTCACCCATACCGACACCGAGGCCATCTCCCGCCAGTTGGCGGCCAAGCTGTGGCATCTGCGGATCATGGCCGACGAGGCCGGGGTAATGAACCGTTCGGCGGCCGACACCGGTGGTGAGGTCTTGGTGGTCAGCCAGTTCACCCTCTACGGCAACACCGATCGGGGTCGCCGCCCAAGCTGGATCGACGCCGCCCGTCCCGAACAGGCCGAGCTTTTGGTGCAGGCCGTGGTCGACGAGCTGGTCCGCCTCGGCGCCACCGTAGCCACCGGCCGCTTCCGCACCGAGATGGCCGTGTCCCTCACCAACGACGGCCCCGCCACCCTCGTCATCGAGCTGTAGGCGTTGCCCGGCCGCGTGACATCGTTAGCCCGCGACCAGGTCACGTAGGGTCGGGTTGGTAAGTTGTCGACTAGGGCGTTGGCGGGTGCTTGTCATCGGCTTGCTGCTGGGTACGTGCATCCCGGGTGACCAGCCGCCGCCACCGCCGGTGCGCCCCGCCGCCGCGACCAGGCCCACGTTGCCCCCAGCAAGACCAGGCACAGGGCCAGGCCGGGCCAGGGGCCGAAACGGACTGACCAGGTCAGGCCTTGGCGGCGTTGGACCTGCTGCTGCAACACGATTGTCTCGCTGATGGCGCTGCGTTGGTGCACGGTGCCGTCGGGGGCGATGAAGGCGGAGAACCCGGTGGGGGCGGCCTGCACCACCCAGCGGCCTGTTTCCAGCGCCCGAAGCCGCGAGGAGGCCACCTGTTGGGTCTGCACGATGGTCAGCCAATAGCTGGACCCGTTAGTGGGGTTCAACAAAATCTCCCCGCCGTTGCTGATGGCGTCACGGGCTCGGCGCTCGAAGAACACCTCCCACGAGATCACGACCCCGGCGGGGCCGGTGGGGGTGTCGATCAGCGCCGGTCCCGTCCCCGCCACCGCATCGTTGGGCACAAAGCGCGACACCGCCCCCCCGCTGAGACGGTCGATCATCGGGCGGAAGGGCACGTACTCCCCGAACGGCACCCGACGCACCTTGTCGTAGCGGCCCACGGTGTCGCCCTCGGGGGTGATGACGACGGAGGCGTTGTAGAAGTAGCCGGGGAAGGATTCCACGATGCCGGCCACCACCGGCGCCCCCAGCCGCTGGGCCAGGGCGATGAGCTCGGCCTCCTCCTCCGAGCCGGCCAGCTCCCCGTTGACGGCGAGCACGTTCTCTGGCCACACCACCAGATCCGCCGGCGGGCGCACCGCAGCCGAGGCGTCGAGATGGCGTTGGAACACCGCGGAGGCGTCGCTTGTGGCGGCCCGGGTCCGTTGGGGTCCGCCGCCCTGCACGATGGCCACCTCCAGCGGTCCGACGTCGTGTCCCCGCGGGGACAGCGCCGACAACCCGATCAGCAGCGCCACCCCGGCCACCGCCACCGCCGACACCCTCCAGCGCGTTCGCACCAGCCCCTCCAGGGCCACGCCCACACAGACCGTGGCCAGGGTCAGGACCACCCCGCCACCGAGGCGGGAGACGAGGGCTAGGGGCGAGCCCGCCTGGCTCATGGCCACGGTGGACAGGGGCACGCCACCGAAGGGGACGGTGGTGCGCACGAACTCGGCCAGGGCGATACCGGCGGGAAAGGCCAGGTAGCGGGCCAGGTGGCCGGCGGGAACGGCCAAGGCGGCCACCCCCACGTAGGCGGAGAGCAACAGGCCGGCCACGAAGTAACCCGGCAAGGAGAAATCGACCATCCAGAAGGTCGACGGCACCAACCAGGCCATGCCCACCAGCCAGCCTCGGCGGAACCGCGACCGCCGGGAGGGCGTGTCGATCAGGGCCAGGAAAAGGGCGAAGCCGACAAAGGCGAGGGGCCACCACCCCCACGGAGGCATGGCCAGGGCGATGCAACCCCCCGCCGCCACACCACGAACGGTGGTCAAAGCCCGAGTCACCCGACCACGTTAGGGGGCCGGGATGCCAACCCCGGGGAACGCTGAGGGCTCAGCCCCTGGGCACCGTCACGGGGGTCAGGGCGAGGGTCGGGGCCACCGCCGGCTGGCCGGCACCGTCGAGCAGTTGGAGGCGGGTGACGATGCGCTGAGCGGCGGACCCGGGCGGATGGCAGGCGAACAGGGTGGAGGTGTAGCCGACGGTCTGGTCGGCGATGCCCACCGCTTCAGGGCTGACGATCTCGGTGCTGGTCACGGCGTAGGTGAAGCTCCCCGCCTCGGTGGAATAGATCACCTGGTCGCCGGGCTGGAGCTGATCCAGGTATCGAAAGGGCCGGCTGAAGGTGGTGCGGTGGCCGGCCACGACCATGTTGCCCAGCTGGCCTGGCCCGGCTGTGCCCGGCCAGTGGGAGGGCCCCCGATTGATGGCGGTCAGGGTCATGCCCTGCTGTAGCGCCTCATCAATGCTCAGGGCGGGGATGGTGATGCGGCCCACCACCACCTCGGGGGTGTCGGCGTAGGCGTCTTCTGGCAACAGGGCGGGCACCGGGAGCTGAATGGCCGGAGCGGTGCTGGTCTGGGCGAGGGTGGTGGGGCTGAGGGTGGTGGAGGCCTGGGCGGTGGCCAGCCGGAGTCGAGGGTCCGTGTCACCGGCCGGGCTTGGGTCCCCCTCGGCCGGGCGAGCCTGGGTGGAGCCCGGCCGGGCCGACTGCACCAGGCCATCGGCGGACAGGGTGAGCACGGGGGTATCGATCCGGTTCCACCACAGCTGCACCGCCAACACGGCGACGACCACCGTGGCGGCCACCAGCGGTGTCGCCCGGCGCGCGCAGCAAGACCGATGGCGACCAAGGAGTCGGTGCCGCACGCCAGCTAGGTCCCGCACCCCATCAGATCTAGCAGCCCGGCGGCCCATCGCCACTGCCCAGGGCCGAAATCGTTCCGGGTCCCCTGTGGTTGAGTTGTCTTACGTTTCGTAATAGACCAGGTCTTACGGCTGGCTCTCGAGCTGGACTGACGGCGGGCCCGGCGGGGGCGGGCCGGCCAGGTCGGACCGGTGGGCTCAGGCCAGCAGCGAGCGGGCGGCTGCCTGTCCAGAAGCAATGCAGGCCGGTACACCCAAGCCGCGCAGGGCAGCGCCGGCCAACACCACGCCGGGTAGGGACTGGGCCATTTCGGTTTCCCAGCGTTCGACGTTGTCGGTGTGACCAGGTCGATACTGGGGCAGGGACCCCATCCACCGCCGCACCCGCCAGGCCAGGGGGTCGCCCTCGATGCCCATAAGTTTGACCAGCTCGGCCTGGATGCGGGTCACGATCTCCTCATCGCTCAGGGTGGTGAAACGGGTGTCGTCGCTACGACCAACCGAGGCCCGTAGTCGCACGATGCCGTCCGCCCCCAGATGGGCGAACTTGGACGAGGACCACGAGCAGGCGGTGAGGAACAGCCCCGCCCGCCGGGGAACCAGGAAGCCGGAGGAATCCAGCGCCCCCGGTAGTTGGTCCCGGCGGTAGGCCAACCCGACCAGGGCCACGGAGGCGTAGCGCAGCTCGTCGAGCCCGGCGGCCACCGAGCCGGCCATCGGGCGGAGCAGGTGGGCGCTGACCGGGGCCGGTGTGGCTAACACCACCGCGTCGACGGTGATGGTGCCGCCGGCCACCGTGAGCTGGTAGCCCACAGGGCTGGGCTGCAGGGCGGTCACGGGCTGGCCGCAACGCACCCGCTCGGCACCGATGGCTTCGACCAGCGCGGCCACCAACCGACCCATACCTCCTGGTATGGAGTATAAAAGGGGGGGAGGGGTCGACCCGGCGGCGGTGCCGGTCGACCCGGCGGCGGCCACTGCGGTCGCGGCGGCCAGGCCGGCGGCGGCCACGATTCGGGCGCCGCCAATGAGGCTCGGGTCGGTTCGGGCTGCGGCCAGCAGCTGGGCGGCGCCCAACTGCGCGCTGAGCTCGTCGGCCTGGCCGGCGTTAACTCCCGACAGAAGCGGATCGACCAGCACCTCGAAGGCCTCGTCGCCGAGGCGGCTGCGCACCAGCACCCCCACGGCCACGTCGCCGCTCACGTCGATGTCGCCACTCACGCCCACGTCGCCGCCCCGGCTGGTACCGGCGGTGCCGGCGCGGTCCGCATCGGCCTGCACTGCGGCCAGCCCGGCTTCGGAGAGCAGGCCGCTGCGCGCCAGGGCGTCAAGATCGGTGGGCACGCCCAGCAACAATCCCTCGGGCAGGGGTGCCAGCCGGCCCTGGTGCACGACCTGGGCGGCGCCCACGCTAGGACTGATCAGCTCCTCACCCAACCCCAGGTCACGGCACAGCTGCACGCCCCACGGCACCCGGGCCAGGAAGCTGTCGGCCCCTTCATCGAGGTCCATGCCCACGAACTGGCGGGTCTGTAGCTTGCCGCCGGGCCGGTCGGCCGCCTCGAAAACCACCACCTCTACCCCAGCCTGGCGCAGCTCATAAGCGGCGCTGAGGCCGGCGATGCCGGCACCGACCACCGCCACCCGGCCTGGGGTCACTGGCCGGATTCGGCGGTCAGCGGCTGTTCGTGGACGAAGTCGACCAGGCGGGCTAGCACGTCGGGATCGCTCTCGGGCAACACGCCGTGGCCCAGGTTGAACACGTGGCCGGGATGGGCACCATTGCGAGCCAGCACGTCGGCCGCTTCGCTACGGACCGCGTCCCAGCCGGCCAGGATGGTGGCGGGGTCGAGGTTGCCTTGCAGGGCCATGCCGGCGGGGACGCGGGTGCGGGCTGCGTCCAACGCCACCCGCCAGTCCACTCCCACCATTTCCACCCCGGGGCTGGCCATCAGGCCCAGCAGTTCCCCTGTGTTGACCCCGAAGTGGATGCGGGGCACACCCAGATCGGCGACCCCTTCGAACACGGTACGGGTGTGGGGCAGGACGTAGCGCTCATAGTGGCCGGGGTGCAGGGCCCCAGCCCAGCTGTCGAACACCTGCACGGCGGACGCCCCGGCCTGGACCTGGGCCCGCAGCGAAGCCACCGCCTGGTCGGCCAGCCGCGACAGCAGGGCGGCGAACAGCTCGGGGTCGCCCAACATCATGGCTTTGGTCTTGGTGTAGGTGCGCGAAGGGCCGCCCTCGATGAGGTAGCTGGCCACCGTGAAGGGGGCGCCGGCAAAACCGATGAGGGGTACCGGCAGCTCGTTGACCAGCAGCCGTACTGTCTCCGCCACGTAGGGCACGTGGAGCTCTGGCTCGAGGGGTCGCACCCGGTCCAGGTCGGCGGCGGTGCGGAACGGCACCTCGGTCACCGGGCCGATGCCGGCTTTGATGTCCACCCCGAAACCGACCGCGGCGATGGGCACCATGATGTCGGAGTAGAGGATGGCGGCGTCGGTGCCGTAGCGGCGGACCGGCTGCAGGGTGATCTCGGTGGCGAGGGCCGGGTCCTTTACCGCCTGCAGGATGCTGCCGGTGCCGCGGATGGCCCGATATTCCGGCAGCGAGCGGCCCGCCTGGCGCATGAACCACAGCGGCCGATGGGTTGGTCGCCGGCCCCGGCAGACGTCGAGAAAGGCCGATTGGCCGGCCTCAAACGCAGCGGACACGGCGGACACGGCGGGCACAGCGGAGGCGACAGTCATGACGGGTTGCACGGTACGGCGTCCCTCGGTGGGATCAACGGGACTCTCGGTGTTTATTTCCGGGTTGGGGCTCTGCCCGGCGGCGCTGTTCATGCTGCTACCGGTGCGGTGAGCAGGGTGGCGATGCTCGGGTCGCGTTCGAGGCGCCGACGCACAGCGACGTAGGCCTGCTCGGAGATGGCCGCGCTGGCCTGGCTGCGGGTGGCCCCGGTGGACAGCAGGGTCAGGTCATCAAGGGTGGGTTCGAAGGTGATGACGGGGGTGCCGTTCTGGCGAACCCTACGGGTTTCGGCCTGCAGGACGGCCCGGTGGTACGCCCGGTACGCCCGGTAGGCGGAGGGCTGGCGGGGCAGGTCACGCAGGGGGTGGGGGGTGGACAGGGGGGCAGATACGACCACCGCGTCCAACCCCAGCCCGTTGGTCAGATCGGCGTTGGTGGTGGACCACACCCCACCGTCGACATAGTCCTGGTCCCCGACCCGAACTGGGTGGAAGAAGCCGGGCACGGCCGAGGAGGCCTGCACCGCGGTGCCCACGTCGGTGGGGGGATGGTCGTCGCGGCCGAACACGACCCTGGTTCCGTCGCCCAGGCGGACGGCGCACAGCCACAGGGACTGTTCGGGCCAGCCATCATGCAGGGCCCCGTAGCGGTCTCCCAGCGGTTGGGGGCTGCGGCGGCCTCGGGGCAAGGCGCCAGCCACGGTGAGCCCCGGCCGAGGCGGCCAACGCAGCAGGCTGCGCAGGGCCAACACGGGCGAAGCCGGCAGGGCGCCGCCGGCGGAGTGGGCGCCGCTATCCCAGGCCGCGGTGGGCATGCGTTCGTAGAGGGCCTGGCCCGCGGGAGACATGGGGCGGTATTGAAAAAAGGCGTAAGCGTCGCTGGGGTCCAGCCCGGCCCGCAGCAGGGCCGATACCCCTGAACCGGCCGAGGTGCCGATGATCAGCTCGGCCTGGCGGGCGTCCCAGCCACCAAATTCGGCCAGGGCGGCCAGCACCCCGACATGAAAAGCGTGGGCGGGCACCCCCCCGGCGCCCAGCACCAGCCCGATGCAGCGCTCGCGCCGATTCGACTTCGATTCGTGGCCAGGGGTCGAGGGCGGGGCCGTAGGGGCCGGATCGGGCACCGGTCGATGCTAGGCGCCGCCCTCCCCTACATCGGCCAATTCCGAGCCGGTTCCCCCAGCTGCGGGATGACGTCGCCTCCAGCCGCCAGGGCCGGTTGTCGTTGCTGAACCCAGGTTCGGAAAACCTCGGCGGGGCAGCAGTGACACCACCCACATCCCAACGTTTGACGCGACGTCGGCGCCGCCGCGGCCGTCAGGCGCCGCGGCTGGTCCTGCGGGCTGGGGCCTTCACCCTGCTCGGGGTAGCCGTTTCCGTTTTCTGCAGCGGTTTGAGTGGCTTGGGGGTCACTGCCGCGAGTGGCCCAGGAGTCAACCCCACGGGCTCCGCTCTGCCGGCCGCCTACGGGGGCCAGTCGGGCGACGGATACGGCGAGGCGGAACGAGCCGCCGACTCCCAAGGCGTGGCCCAGCGTCAGACCGGCCAGATCGGCCAGGCAGCGGCGCCAGGATCGGCGGCCAGCAGCACCAGCACGAACGCAGATGCCAACGCGAACGGCGGCGCCCGCGACCGCGCCGACGGTGTCCCTTGCCAGGTCGTGCGGGCACCGCGATCGCTGGGCCTCAGCAGCTTCTACGAGCAGGTCTGTGTGGTGTCGGGCCTGCCGGTGGTGGCCTCCAGCCAGGTCAAGAGTGCCGCCTTGATGGAGGCCGCGGTGATCGTGCAGGGCATGCTCCAGGCCCGCCCCGACCTGGCCGCAAGAATGGCTGAGCGACACTTCCGCTTGGGCGTCATCGGGGTGCGCGAACTGGCCGTGGAGCTACCAGAGTACCGGGATCTGCCTACCAGCTATCCCAACACCGACTGGGAGGCGGCTCGGGCCTACGGGGCCACGGTGGGCCGTCCCTTGGCCGCTACGCCAGAGGAAAATCTGCTGTGCACGGCCAAGGACACCTACCCTGGGCAGTCGGTGCTGACCCACGAGCTGGGTCATTCGGTGCTGGACATGGCGGTGGTGCCCGATGATCCCGGTTTCGACAACCGGGTGCGGGCCGCTTTCCGGGCGGCGTCGCATCTCGACGTGTATCAGAACACCTACGCCATGACCAATGTTGATGAGTATTGGGCCGAAGGGGTGCAGGACTTCTTCGACTCGAGCCGGGCCGCCTACGGGCCGAACGGCGGCGGCGACGGCTACGACAGCCCGATCTATTCCCGGGCCACCCTGCGCACCTTCGACCCCGGCCTCCACGCCCTCATTGCTGAGGTCTTCACCGAGGTCGATTGGCGCCCGGCCTGCCCCACCGGCTGAACCGCGGCCCCCTCAGCTTTGTCCGTGGCGCAGTAGCTGGCCGGGGGTGGCCCCGGTGCAGTCGCCGTCCTTGAAGGTTTCCACGCCGTTGACGAGGATGTGGTGGTAGCCCTTGGCCCGCTGCACCCGCCGCCATTCGCCGCCGGGCAGGTCGTGAACCACGTCGCCGACCCAGTTCGGCTCGACGTCGAGTTCCTCCATGTCGTAGATGACGATGTCGGCTGCCGCGCCCTCTCGGAGCACGCCTCGATCCTTGAATCCGGCGGCGTGGGCGGCAAGCGCCGACATGCGATAGTGGGCTTCTTCCAACGTGACCAGGTGCTCGTCGCGCACCAGCCAACGCAGGTAGTCCGTGCTCCAACTGCCGCCGTTGAAGAACTTGGTGTGGGCCCCGCCGTCGGATACGCCGGGCAGCGTATAGGGAGAATCGTTGGTCATCTCGGCCATGAACTCGGCGTTGGAGCCACGGTCCGGGCCAAGAAACTCCACGTTGAGATCGCCCATGATGGAAAGGTCCAACATGACCTCGATGGGGTGTTTGTTCTCGGCTTGGCCAATCTCGCCCAGGGAACGCCCGACGTACTTCTGCAGGTTGGCCTGACGGTTGACGCCCTGCACCACCAGCTTGTCGGGGGTGCCACCCAGACCGGCTTGGATGACCTGGAGGCGACGGTCGGCCTCGGCCGATTCTTCCAGGACCGCGGTGCGCAGAACCGGGTCGACCATCTTGAGGAGTTTCTCCTCTTTGGTGCCGGTGGTGATCTCCCGCCAGGCGGGGCTGGCGTCGTAGAGGTTCCAATGCTCCAGGGTGAAGGCGAAGCCGACCCGCAAGGTGGCGGTCTGACCGAAGATGGGCAGGCCCTTGTCGCGCACCCGGTTCAGCCAACGCAGGGAACGACGATGGACCTCGGGGTTCTTGCGGGCGGGGGCGATGGCATTGTAGAGAATGGGCCGACCCGACACCTCGGCTAGTTTCTCCACAAAGGCCAGGTCGGCCTTGATGTCGTTGGTGGCCTGGGTGATCTGGATGAATCCTTCGTCGCGTTCAGCCAGCACCTCGGCCAGACAGAGGATGTCCTCATCGCACATGGTGTCCGTGACCATGGGGGAACCGTCGAAATCGGCCTGGGTGGAGTTGGGGCCGAGGCGCTGAATGGAGAAACCGCAGAGCCCGGCATCCATGCCCTCGTGCAGGAGACGTTGCATTTCCTTGCGTTCTTGGGCGGTGGCGGGGCGGGTTTTGGCCGCTTCTAGGCCCATGACGTAGGTCATCAGCGACGCGGTGGGCATGTACTGGATGCAGTTGACCCCCAACGGGGCCCGCTCCAGGCTGTCGAGGTACTCGGGGATGGTTTCCCAGTCCCACTTGGGCAACATGCCTTCGATCATGGAGGCCATGGGGATGGCCTCGGTGCGGACCATGGTCAGCATCGAGCGCTCCACGAACTCCGGTTTGCAGGGGGCGAAGCCAAACCCGCAGTTGCCCAGCACGACCGAGGTCACCCCGTGCCACGATGAGGTGGTGCAGTAGGGATCCCAACGGATCTGGGCGTCGTAATGGGTGTGCAGATCAATGAACCCGGGCGCCACGATGAGCCCGGTGGCGTCGATCACCCGCTCCGAAACGCCGTCGGCGCGGCCGCCGACTTTGACGATGCGGCCGTCTTTGATCCACAGATCGCCCTGGTAGCGCGGCACGCGGGTGCCGTCAACGATGGTGCCCCCTGTGATGTGCAGGTCGTAATCGAACATGCCGGTCCTCTCCTTTGGCGAACTATCTGCATCAACGATAGGCCAGATCTTCAGGGCACGTCGAGGACGTCGCCTGCGGGGCCTTCGTGGTGGGGATGGGGTTGATGGGGGGGCTTGACCGGGTCGCCGCCGACGGGCACGGTGCGGGCCAAGAAGTCGATGACGGATCCGGCGAAGATGTCGTTTCGGTCCCCGGCCACCATGTGACCGGCTCCGGTCACGTTGACGTACTCGCTGTGCTTGCACAGTTCGAGGAAGGCTTGGGCCCCTTCCTCGCTGAGCACGTCGGACAAGCCGCCTCGCACCAGCAAGGTGGGCAGGTTGAGGTTCGCCGCGCAGGCTTCCAGACGGAGCCGGCGGGCCTCGAAGTCGCGGTGACCGGTGCGGAAGCGGGGATCCCAGTGCCAGTGGTAGCGGCCGTCCTCGCCGAGGCGCACGTTCTTGGCCAGACCGTCAGTGCTGCGGGCGCGGGCGCGGTGGGGCTGATAGCTGGCGATGGCGTCGGCCACCTCCTCCAGCGAGTCGAACCCTTCGGGCCGTAGGCCCATGAAAGCTTGGATCTTGGCCGCGCCCTCCGCCTCGATGCGGGGGCCGATGTCGACCAGCACCAGCGCGGTGGCGTCGACCCGGTCTTCGCCGAGGGCGACCAGGCTGGTTCCCCCGCCCATGGAGGCACCGACCAGCACCGGGCGGCGGCCGCCGAGCGCGGTGACGACACAGCGGAGATCTTCCACCATCACGTCTTGGCCGTAGACCCCGTCGGGGGCCCAACTGGAGTCGCCGTGGCCGCGGGCGTCGAAGGCAACTGCGTGGTAGCCGGCCGCGCCAAGGGTCTCACCGGCGCCTTTCCACGCATGGCGGGTTTGGCCGCCACCGTGCTGCAACAGCACCAAGGGACCGTCGGGATCGCCCCAGGAGTCTGCCGCGATGATCACGCCTCCGGAGCCGGGCCAATGGTGCATGGGTTCGGGCGTGCCCGGTAACCGTTTGCCTGCACCGGTGGGTTCTGTCATGGTCGGGCTCCGGTCGAGTTGTGGTGTTGGCACGTTCTAGACGACCGAGCTCATGGTTTGCAGGACGACGGTGCTTGCCTTGCGCAGAATGAGGCCGCGATAGCCCTCGCGGAAACCGGCGGTGGCCAGTGCGGCGGCGTAGGGCGAGTCGGCCGCGGGGGTGCCGTCGATCTTGGCC
>JANPEN010000133.1:0-5583 GCA_031422955.1 Acidimicrobiia bacterium | reverse complement strand
GGGCCCAGCGCGGCGAACGGGGCCAAGCTGCGCATCGAGCAGGTGCTCAAGGCCCGCCAGACCATCCTCTGCCAGGTCACCAAGAACCCCATCGCCCACAAGGGGGCCCGGCTCACCCAAGAGGTGTCCCTGCCCGGCCGCTTCGTGGTCCTCATCCCCAACAGCAGCACCTACGGCATCTCCAAGCGGCTGCCCGACAACGAGCGCAAGCGCCTGCGACAAATACTCGACCAAGTCAAACCGCCCCAGCACGGGGTCATCGTGCGAACCGCGGCGGAGAAGGTCACCGAGGAAGAGATCGAGCGCGACGTGCGCCGCCTGCTCGATCAGTGGAACGCCATCGAGGCACTGGCCAAGAAATCAGCCAGCCCGGCGCTGCTCTACCGCGAGCCCGATCTCGCCCTGCGGGTCATCCGGGAGGAGCTCAACGACGAGTACCGCAGCATCGTCATCGACGACCGCCAGCTGTTCGAGGAGGTGCGTTCCTACGTCGCTTCCATCTCCCCGACCCTGGCCGACCGGGTCGAGTACTTCGACCGCGACCGCGAGCCGCTTCCTCTCTTCGAGCGTTTCCACGTTCACGAGCAGCGTCTGCGGGCATTGGATCGCAAGGTCTGGCTGCCCTCGGGCGGGTCCCTCATCATCGAGCACACCGAGGCGCTCACCGTCATAGACGTCAACACCGGCAAGAACGTGGGCAGCTCCAGCCTGGAAGAAACGGTGTTCCGCAACAACCTCGAGGCCGCCATCGAGATCGCCCGCCAGTTGCGCCTTCGCGACATCGGCGGGATCATCGTCATCGACTTCGTCGACATGGAAACCCGGGGCAACCGCGATGAGGTCATCCGGGTTTTCCGCGAGTCCTTGAGCCGGGACAAGACCCGTACCCAGGTGTTCGAGATCTCCGAGCTAGGCCTGGTGGAGATGACCCGCAAACGCATCGGCGAGGGCCTTATCGAGTCGGTGTCCTGCGCCTGCACCCAGTGCGAGGGCCGCGGCCTCATCCTCGACGAAGCCCTGGTCGGGGAGCAGGCATGACCGCCGTTACCGAACGCAAGGGTAGGCCGGCTAGTATTTCCGGTCGCCGCAAAGGATGCTCGCTATGTACGCAGTGATCAAAACCGGGGGCAAGCAGTACCGGGTGGAACAAGGCCAGCGATTGGCGGTGGAGCTGTTGGGCTCCGACGTCGACGCCGAGGTCAGTTTCACCCCGGTGCTGTTGGTCGACGGTGATGACGTGAAGGCCACGCCCACCCAAATCGGCGGGGCTTCAGTCACCGCCAGGGTGGTGGGCGAGACCAAGGGTCCCAAGGTCATCGGTTTTACCTACAAGTCCAAGGCCAACGAGCGTCGCCGCTGGGGCCATCGTCAGAAGTACTCCACCATCGAGATCACCTCGATCCAGGGCTGAGGAGCGATTCGCCATGTCGAAGACCAAAGGCGGCGGTTCAACCCGCAACGGCCGTGATTCCAACGCCCAACGGCTGGGGGTGAAGGCCTTCGCCGGTACCCAGGTCCGGGCCGGGTCCATCCTCGTGCGCCAGCGCGGCACCAAGTTCCACCCTGGTGACAACGTGGGCCGCGGCGGCGACGACACCCTCTTCGCCAAGGCCGACGGCAAGGTTACCTTCGGTGCCGCCGGGGGTCGCCGGGTCGTGCACGTTTTAGATAACTAGCCAAACCCGGCTCACCACAATCGAACCTGCCCCGCCGTTTCTACCGGCGGGGCGGCGTTCGTTTTCCTGACAGATGCGGGGTATCTCCTGCGTCAGCGGTAGAGGTCGAAACCGGCGGGCAGGTCTGCGGCGGGGTACGCGAACAGGGCCATGGCCTGGGAGCAGGCGAAACGGTCGGTCATACCGCCCACGTAGGTGACCGCCTCCCGGTAGGCGTCGGGGCTGGCGGCGCGAATGGCCTGGCGCCGGGAGGGGGGCAGCAGGCCGGGGTGGTGGGCGAAGTGCTCCACCAGGGACTGGAGCAACCGCAGCACCCGCTGGCCCTGCTCCACCGAGGAGGGGCGAAGGTAAATCTGCTCGTAGTTGAACAACCGGAAGGCGGCCAAGGCATCGGCCATATCGTCGTCCATGCCGATCTCGCCGTGGGTGAAGGCGGTCCGCACCGCGGCGCCGATAAAGGCGGCCAACTGCAACCGGCGGGTGTCCCCGCAACGCTGGCGGACCACGTCGGGCAGCTGATCGGGCCCGACCAAGCCGGCGGAGACGGCATCTTCGAAGTCGTGGCAGACGTAGGCGATACGGTCCGCCCAGCTGACCACCTCGCCCTCGGGGCTGGCCGGCGGGGGACGAGACCACGAATGGTTGCGGATACCGTCGAGGGTCTCCACGCACAAGTTGAGCGGGGGCAGGACCACGTCCGCTCCCCACACGGCGTGGTCGTAGCCCTGGCTCACGAAGGGATTGAGGGCGTCTTCTGAGGCGTGGCCTCCCGGGCCGTGCCCGCAGTCGTGGCCCAAGGCAATGGCCTCGGTCAGGGCGATGTTCAGGCGCAGGGCGGAGGCGATGGAGGTGGCGACTTGGGCTACCTCGATGGCGTGGGTCATGCGGGTGCGCTGATGATCATCGGGGAAGACGAACACCTGGGTCTTGCCGGCCAGCCGGCGAAAGGCGGTGGAATGCAGGATTCGGTCGCGGTCGCGCTCGAAACAGGTTCGGGTGGCGTCGGGCTCCTCCGGCTGGGCCCGCTGGCCGGCGCCCCGCGCCCTGGTCGCCCCTGGGCTCAGGTGCTGGTCCTCCCACGCCTCTTTCTGGGTGCGTTCCCAGGTTTGGGCGATGGGGCCCACCGGGGCGCGCCCGTCGATGTGAGCTCGACGAATGGGACTGGCGCCTTCCCGCGGGCTGCCGTGGCCCCGCATGGTCGAGGCCCACGTGCGCGCCCGCCGCGAGTGGTCCTCAACGGCGCCGGCCTCCTCGACGTTCACGTTGTATCCGTCCTTCCGGCTCAGTGATCCCCATTGCCCGACATGCTCGGGCTGGGCGTGACCCCCCCATCGTAGGAACCCGCGGTGGGAACCTGCGGCCCGGGACCGGCCCGCGCATAGCCTGGAGGGTCGTGTCCACTTTCATCGACGAGTGTGGGATCAATGTGCGGGGGGGAGACGGCGGCGCCGGCTGTGTGTCGTTTCGCCGGGAGATGTACGTGCCCCGGGGCGGGCCCGACGGGGGTGACGGCGGCAAGGGCGGCGACGTTTGGATGGTGGCGGACCGAAACGTCAGCTCCCTGATCGGCTACCGCGACCATCCGCACCGCCGCGCCACCAGCGGGGTGCACGGCAAGGGCAAGAAGCTCGACGGCAGCACCGGCAACGACATCCTCGCCCACGTACCGGTCGGTACGGTCGTCAAAGATCGGGACGGTACCGTGCTGGTCGACTTGGTCGGAGACGGCGACCGATGGTTGGCCGCGGAGGGTGGCCGGGGTGGTCGGGGCAACGCTTCCTTCCTGTCCAACCGGCGTCGGGCTCCATCCTTCGCCGAGCAGGGTGAGGAAGGCCAGGAGCGCTGGCTGCGCATGGAGCTCAAGCTGGTCGCCGACGTGGCCCTGGTCGGCTATCCCAACGTGGGCAAGTCGACGCTGATCTCGCGGGTTTCCGCAGCCAAGCCCAAGATCGCCGACTATCCCTTCACCACCCTGGAGCCCAACCTGGGCGTGGTCCGACTGGCCGACGGCACCGATTATGTGGTGGCCGACATCCCCGGTCTCATCGAAGGAGCGGCCGAAGGCAGAGGCCTCGGTCACCAGTTTCTGCGTCATGTGGAGCGCGCTAGGGCGCTGGTCATCTTGGTCGATTTGGCCATGATCGATGGGACCCCGCCCCTTGAGCAGGAGCGGATTCTGCTGGCCGAGTTGGGGGCCTATCAACCGCAACTGCTGCAACGACCTCGCCTGCTCGTCTACTCCAAAGCCGACCTCGATCCCGACCCCGACCCCGATCCCGACCGTCGTGACGGCGCTTCCACGCGCCAGGGCGAGGATTTGCGGATTTCCTCGGTCACTGGTGAGGGCATCGAGCAACTCACCTACCGCCTGGCCGATCTGGTCCGGGCGGCTAGGGCCCAGGAACCCGAACGGGAGGGCTTCGTGGTGCATCGCCCCGTGCCTGAGGGTTTCCGCATCGAGCGCGACGACAACGGCACCTTCCGGGTGGTGGGCCGCCAGGTGGAACGGGTAGTGGCACTGTCCGACATCACCAACCCCGACGCGGCCGACTACGCCAGGGACCGCCTCAAACGACTCGGGGTGGACAAGGCGCTACACCGGGCCGGGGCCCGCGACGGGGACACCGTGCGCATCGCCAAGTTCGAGTTCGACTACTCCGAGAACGGCTCGTGAGGCAGGCGTGCGGATCGTGGTCAAGATCGGCACCTCCTCGCTGACTGACAGCTCGGGGCGAATCGAACACCAGGCGGTGGTCAAGCTGTGCGCCGAGGTGGCCAAGGTGCGCGGCGACGGTCACCAGGTCATCGTGGTCTCCTCGGGGGCGGTGGCGGCCGGGATGGCCGCCATGGGGCTGAGCGAGCGTCCCCGGGACGGGCGCACCCTGCAGGCCCTGTCGGCGGTAGGCCAGAGCCGGCTCATGCAGACCTACAATGACGTGTTGGCGCCGTGGGGACTGGTAGCGGGCCAGGTGCTCATCTCCCCGCTCGATTTTTTCGAGCGCAGCCAGTACGTGCACGCCAAGGCCACCTTGGGGCGGTTGTTGGAGCTGGGCGTCGTCCCCGTCATCAACGAGAACGACGCCCTGGCCGACGCCGAGATCCGCTTCGGAGACAACGACCGCATCGCCGCCCTGGTTGCCCACCTGGTCAAGGCCGATCTGTTGGTGCTGTTAACCGACACCCCGGGATTGTTCACCGCCGATCCCCGTCTCGACGCATCCGCCTCCCTCATTGAGGAGATCCGCCAGGTCGACGCCGAGTTGGAGGCCCTGGCCGGCGGTACGGGCAGCGCCAGGGGGAGTGGGGGCATGGCCTCCAAGCTGGCCGCAGCCAAGATCGCCGCCTGGTCGGGCGTGCGGGCTGTCATCGCCGCCGCCGATCGGCCCGAGGTCCTGGTTGACGCGGTCGCCGGGGTGGCCGGGGTGGGCACGGTGGTGTTGGCCCATGAGCGCAGCCTGTCGGCCAAGAAGCTATGGATCGCCTTCGCGGTGGCCGCCGAAGGCGCCGTGGTGGTCGACGTGGGGGCCCGCCGGGCATTGTGCGAACGGGCCGTTTCCCTGCTCCCGGTGGGCGTGGTCGAGGTCCGCGGCACCTTCCACCGGGGCGCCGCAGTGGAACTCATGACCCCCGACGGCGAGGTCTTCGCCAAGGGCCTGAGCCGGGTCAGCTCCCGCAACCTCGAGCGCATGAAAGGCCGCCGCACCGAGGACCTCGCAAGCGGCGACCCCGTCGAGATCATCCACCGAGACGAGCTGGTTCTGGTCCCGTAAAGTTGCTCGGCTGTGTTTGCTGCTCGGCTCTGTGTTTGTTGCTCGGCTCCCTGTCGGTCGCCGAGTGTCGTCGGCTCGCTGGCGCTCCCACGCCGACCTGGCGTTGCTGCCGTTTGGTGCGGGCTGGGTTCCCCAGG
>JANPEN010000132.1:0-4688 GCA_031422955.1 Acidimicrobiia bacterium | reverse complement strand
GCGCCGCATAGAGGCCTGGGGAACCCGGCTTGCAGGAAGGGTGGCGGCGCCAGGTCGGCGTGTGAGCGCTAGCGAGCCGTCGACAGTCGGGGACCGACAGGGAGCCGAACAACAAACACGGAGCGGAGCCAGGGTGGCGCTGGCGCCGCATAGAGACCTGGGGATCCCGGCTTGCACGAGGGGTGGCGGCGCCAGGTCGGCGTGTGAGCGCTAGCGAGCCGTCGACAGTTGGCGACCGACAGGGAGCCGAACAACAAACACGGAGCGGAACCAGGGTGGCGCTAGCGCCGCATAGAGACCTGGGGATCCCGGCTTGCAGGAAGGGTGGCGGCGCCAGGTCGGCGTGTGAGCGCTAGCGAGCCGTCGACAGTTGGCGACCGACAGGGAGCCGACCAACAAGTACAGTCCGAGCTGTGCTGTACATCGATGGGCAATGGCGGGCGGCGGCGAGCGGGGCGACCTTTGCGGTCACCGATCCGGCTACCGGCAAGGTGTTGGATCATGTCGCCGACGGGGGCGCAGCCGACGCTCGGGCCGCCATCGAGGCGGCCGCCCGGGCTTTCGACGGCTGGGCGGGGCTGACCGCCTACCAACGCTCCGAGAAGCTCTACGCCGCCCACCAGTTGATGTTGGAACGGCGCGAGGACCTGGCCAAGCTGATGACCTCCGAGCAGGGCAAGCCCCTGCGGGCGGCTCGGAACGAGGTCGGCTACGCGGCGGATTTTCTGTTGTGGTTCGCCGAGGAGGCCAAGCGGGTCTACGGGCAGACCATTCCCTCCAGCCGGGCCGACCAACGCTTCCTGGTGCTGCATCAACCAGTCGGAGTGTGCGCGGCAATCACCCCGTGGAACTATCCGGTGTCCATGCTGACCCGCAAGATCGGCCCGGCCCTGGCCGCTGGTTGCACCATTGTGCTGAAACCGGCCGAGCAGACGCCCTTGTGCGCGATTGAGGTGTTCAAGATCCTTGACGAGATCGGCCTGCCTGCGGGGGTGGTGAACCTGGTGCCCACCTCGGATCCGGTGGTGGTAGGGGCGGAATTGCTCAACGCCCCTGAGGTGCGCAAGCTCACCTTCACCGGTTCCACCGAGGTGGGCAAGCTGCTCATGGCCCAGGCCGCGTCCACCATGAAACGAGTTTCCATGGAGTTGGGCGGCCACGCCCCCTTCATCGTCTACGACGACGCCGACCCCAAACGGGCCGCCACCGGTGCGGCCATGGTCAAGGTCCTCAACACCGGCCAGGCCTGTATCTGTCCCAACCGGCTCTACGTGCAACGCGGTATCGCCGAAGAGTTCATCGCCGCCCTCGCCGCCCGCATTGGCAAGATGCAGGCCGGTTCCGGCTTCACCGAGGGGGTGCAGATCGGCCCGCTGGTGGACAAGCCCTCCTTCGACAAGGTCGAACGCCAGGTGCGCGACGCGGTGGCCAAGGGTGCCACCGTGGTGACGGGTGGCCAACGCCTCACTGAGGGGCCGCTGGCCGACGGCTACTTCTTCGCCCCTACCGTGCTGAGCGGGGTGACGGACCAGATGATCATTTACCGGGAGGAAACCTTCGGCCCGGTGGCGCCGGTCATTGTCTTCGACGACGAGGACGAGGTACTCGCCATGGCTAACGACACCGAGTACGGCTTGGCCAGCTACGTGTACACCAACGATTTGGGCCGGGCCTATCGCAGCATCGAACGGCTGCGGTTCGGCATCGTGGGCGTCAACGACATCAACCCCACCGCGGCGGCGGCGCCCTTTGGCGGGGTTAAGGCGTCGGGGGTGGGCCGCGAGGGCGGCCAGGACGGCCTGCACGAGTATCTCGACACCAAGCTCGTCGGTCTGAGCTTCTGATCATGGGCGGTACATGCGAATCCGTGGTGTCCGCTTCCCGCTGTGGGAGCTGCGGGCGGGTCTGCACCCCGCCGGAACCCTTCGGCTGCGAGCAATGTGGTGCATTGCCGGGGTCATTCGAAGCCATCGAGGTGGAGTTGGCCGGGGTGGTCCACAGCACCGCCACCGTGCATCGCCACCACCGACCGCAGCCGCCTACGCCGTTCACCGTGGTCGAGGTGGTGCTCGACGCCGGCCCTGCTCTCAAGGGTGTGCTGGCGGTGGAGTCACCCAACGTGGAGATCGGGGACCGGGTGCAGGGATCGTTGCAGGATGGTTTGTTGGTGCTGGAGACAGCGGCGGAGACGGGGAGCTGACCATGGGACGAAACCCGCTGGCGGATCGGGCGGTGCGCGTGGTCGGTATCGGCCTGCATCGCTATCAACCGGCGTCGAGCACCCCTTTCGTGGAGCTCGGCCTCGTAGCGGTGCGCGCCGCCCTGGCGGATGCCGGCCTGCAGTGGCCGAATGTCGAGGCCGCCTACGTCGGTTCCGCACTGCTCGGTATGGCGCCGGGACGAGTGTTGCTGTCGCGCTTGGGGGCCACCGGTTTGGCCATCCAGCAAGTGGAAAATGCCTCCGCCTCCGGCTCAACGGCGGTGGCTATGGCCGCCCTGGAGGTGGCCTCCGGCCGCTCCGACGTAGCCCTGGCCCTGGGGGTGGACAAAGCCGAGGGCTGGCGGGTGGCGCCCTCCAGTGCCGGGCTGACCAACTACGAGGCGGGCACGGTGGTGCCCTTCACGCACTTCGCGCTGCTGGCCCAGGACTATCGGCAACGCTTCGGGACCACGGTGGAACAGGTGGCCAAGGTGGCGGTCAAAAACCACGCCAACGGGGCCCGCAACCCCTTCGCCCAACGCCAGAAGGTCCGCACCCTCCAGGAGGTACTGGCGGATCCCATCTCGGGCAGCCTCACCCGGCTGCAGTGCTGCCCCGTCGGTGAAGGAGCGGCCGCGGTGCTGGTGGCCAGCGACGAGGCCATCAAGCGCTTCGGTCTGGCGCCGGAGCGGTGTCCCCGCATCTTGTCCTCAGTCACCCGCAGCGAGGCGGCCTACCCACCTGGTACCCCCATCGACGCCACCCTCACCGCGGAGACCACCGCCAAGGCTTTCGCGGAAGCGGGAGTCGGGCCCCGAGACCTTGATGTGATTGAGGTCCACGACGCCTTCTCCATCGAGGAGCTGTTGTACCTGGAGGCCATGGGGTACTGCGGGCCAGGGGAGGCGGGCCCGCTGTTGGAGCAGGGAAACTTCGACATCGGCGGCGCCTGCGCGGTGAGTCCCTCCGGCGGGCTGTTGGCCATGGGCCACCCATTGGGCCCCACCGGAACCGGCCAGGTCGCCGAGCTCACCCGCCAGCTGCGGGGCGAGGCCGGTGATCGCCAACAGCCCCACGCCCGCCTGGGACTGACCCACATGGTCGGCATCGGGGCCGTGTGCGTGGTCCACGTGCTGGCCGCGGGGACGGTTCGGTGAACCACACCGAATGCTGCACGCCCCGGTACGGCAGGGGCAGATAGCGTCAGGCCCGATGGCCACCTCACCCGGTCCCAGTTCCACCGCGGCATCGCCCACCTCCCCTCCGGCGGAGGTGTTGCACGTCGAACAGTGGGGGCGCGTTGCCCTTTTCACCCTCGATCGGCCCGGCCGGCTCAACGCCCTGGGCAGCGACACGGCCGCGCAGCTGCAGGCCGCCCTGGATCTGGTCGAGGCGGACCCGGAACTGCGGGCCATCGTCATCACCGGAGCGGGGCGGGCTTTTTCGGCCGGGGCCGACATCACCGAGCTGGAAGGGCTGGCGTCACCCGCAGACTTCACCCGCTTTATCAAAGGCCTTACTGACGCCGCCGATCGTTTGGCCGCCTGTGCCGTGCCTTCCATCGCCGCCATCAACGGCCTGGCCCTCGGCGGGGGCCTGGAGCTGGCCTTGGCCTGTGATTTACGGCTGGCCGCTCCCAGCGCCAAGTTGGGCGTACCCGAGATCCGCCTCGGCCTGCTGCCGGGGGCGGCGGGCACCCAGCGGCTGGCCCGCGAGCTTCCCTCGGTGGTGGCCAAGTACCTGCTGATGACGGGCGAACCCATCTCCGCCGCCCAAGCGCTGGGCTACGGCTTGCTCAACGAGGTGGCCGAGGACGTGCTCACCGCGGCCATGGGCCTGGCTGAACGGCTGGCGGAGGGCCCGCCCCAGTCCCTCGCCGCGGCCAAACGGCTGGTCGACGTGGGTTTGACCATGCCGTTGGCCTCCGGCATCGTGCTGGAACGCGAGACGGTGGCGGGCCTCTTTGCCACCGAGGACCGGGTCGAAGGCCTGGCCGCCTTCCTCGAGAAACGGCCACCCCGGTTCCAGGGACGCTGACCACCAGTCGGACTGGTCCCGAGCGGTGCGTTTGCTCAGGTGGCGCTCGGGCCGCTACGAACAGCCCGGCACGGAACAGCCCCACACGATCGAGGAGAGCGGCGATGACACAACGGGTAGCGCTGGTGACCGGTGGAGGTCGAGGCATCGGCCGGGAGATTTGCCTGGCCTTGGCCGCTGACGAGCGCAGGGTGGCGGTGGCGGATCTGCGTCAGGAAGAAGCGGCCGCCACCGTCGCGCTCATCACCGCGGCTGGTGGCCAGGCCATTGCGGTGGCCATGGATGTGACCAATTCCGATGGGGTGCAGCAGGGGATCTTTCAGGTGGTCGATGAACTCGGCCCGGTCGAGGTGCTGATCAACTGCGCGGGTTGGGACGAACTCAAGCCGTTCCTTTCCACCGATGAGGCGTTTTGGGATCGCATCATCGAGCTCAATTACAAGGGTGTGCT
>JANPEN010000131.1:0-6572 GCA_031422955.1 Acidimicrobiia bacterium | reverse complement strand
CACCCCGTCGTAGACGACATCGAGGGGCTTGGGTCCGGCGGCCGCCTCGTCCGCGGCTCCGAACTCGGTCTCGCGGTAGAGGATGACGTGATCGGCGCCCAGGGCCGTCACTGCCTCGGCCTTTTCGGCGGTGCCGACGGTGGTGAACACGGTGGCGCCGCGAAGTTTGGCCATCTGAATGAGCAGCCGGCCCACCCCTCCGGCTCCGGCGTGGATCAAACAGGTATGGCCCGCTTGGAGGGGAAAGGTATCGGTGGCCAGGAAGTGGGCGGTCATGCCCTGCAACATGACCGCGGCGGCGAGCTCGAGTTCGACCCCGCCGGGGACAGGCACCGCGGCCCGGGCGGGGACCTTCACCCGCTCGGCGTAGGAACCCGGCACCGCCGTCCACGCCACCCGCTGGCCCACGCTCAGCTGCGTGACGCCGGTGCCGATGGCGGTGATGGTGCCGGCTCCCTCCAGACCCGGGGTGTAGGGCAAAGGCACCGGGTAGAGCCCGCTGCGCTGGTAGGTGTCGATGTAGTTGAGCCCGGCCGCGGCCAGCTCCACAATCACATCATCGGGTCCCGGCTGGGGATCGTCGAGTTCTACGTACCCGAGCACCTCGGGGCCCCCGGCCGCCGTCATTCGGATTCCGCGCATGGGGATGGACCTTTCACCAGACGGGCTCACCTCGGCCGGAGCACGGCCGGCAACGTTAGCCCTCGCCGCTCACCCTTCGGCGCACCCAACGGGAGCTGCGTCGGTCGGACCTCTCGCCACCGCCGGCCCGCATCCGAAAGCTTCCATGCCGTGTTCCGGGTGGGCGGGTCGTGGGCCGTAGGACCACAGACGGTGGTCATCGGGCGGCTCTGGCGCGATGGCGGCGGGGGTTCTGCGCGCAACGTGTCACGTTGGCTCCGAGTCCATTTCAATCTGAACGCCTGTCGTCGGAGATATCGCTTCGGCCATGCTGGCGGCATGTTCTCCGCCACCGTCGTTGCCCTGTTGCATCCTGGCGCCATGGGGGCCTCACTGGGCGGGGCCCTGGTGCGGGCCGGCCACGAGGTGCGCTGGTTAGTGCAGGGGCGTAGCGCGGCGACCCGAGCTCGGGCGGAAGCGGCAGGGCTGACCCCGGCTGCCTCCTGGGCTGAGCTGCTGTCCGGTTGCGAGGTGGTGGTGGCCGTGTGCCCGCCCGACGCGGCGGCCGCGGTGGCGGGACAGTTCGCCGCGGCGGCAGGCCCAGCCGGGGAAAAAGCCCGGATCTACGTTGACGCCAATGCGGTGTCCCCTCGCCGGGCGAAGGAGATCGCCGCCATGGTGACCCCCGCTGGAGCCAACTTTGTGGACAGCGACATCGTCGGGCCGCCCATCGGCCAGGGCCGCACCTGTCTGTATCTATCGGGCGCCCAGGCTGGGCCGGTCGCCGCGCTGTTCAGGCCCGATGATCCACTCGTTGTCGTTCTTGGCGATGATCCCACCGCGGCGTCGGCCCTCAAGATGGTCTACGCCGGCTGGACCAAGGCCACCAGCGCCCTGCTGCTCACCTTGTGGGCAGCGGCGGTGCGCAGCGGCGTGGCCGACGCCCTGGCGGCGGAATGGGCGGCCAGTCAACCCGATCTGGCCGGGCGCCTGCAACGGGCGGTGGCTACCGCGGTGCCCAAGGCCTGGCGCTTCGCCGGTGAGATGGACGAGATCACCCAAACCCTGGCTGATCTGGGCTTGCCCACCGGTTTTCACCAGGCCGCGGCCCAGCTCTACCGGGAGTTGGACACCTTCAAGGATCGGCCGGCGCCGACCATCGAAGCGGTCCTGGCCGCGCTCCCGGCGCCACCGGTAGATCCGGCCAGCAGCTCGTCGTAGAGGGCGACGTGGGTGGCGGCGGGTTGCTGCCAGCTCCAGTCGGCCTGCATGCCGCGACGTTGGATCCCTTGCCAGCGCCGCCGGTTGCGGCTGGCCCGCAGCGCCCGATGCAGCGCGTCGAGTAGGTGGACGGGGTCCGCCACATCGGCCACGAAGCCGTTGCCGCCGTGGGGCTGGGCATCGGCGTCGATGACGGTGTCGCGCAAGCCCCCTACCCCGTTGACCACCGGCACGGTGCCGTAGGCCATGGCCTCCATCTGGGTGAGCCCGCACGGCTCGAACCGGCTGGGCATCAACATCACATCGGCGCCGGCCACCACCAGATGGGCGACGAAGTCACTGTACGGCGCGTACCAGACCCGATCGGGGTAGCGAGCCGCGTAACGCTGGGCCTGGTCGATCACGGCCGGGTCACCATCGCCGACGATGACCAAATGGGCGGGCATGGTGGCCAGCAGCGGCACCAGCTGGAGGGCCACGTCGATGCCTTTTTGTGCCACCATGCGGGCCACGACGCCAATGACAGGCTCGTCGTCTCCGTCAAAACCAGCGAGACGGCGAAGTTCCTTGTGGCAAATGTCGCGCCCGGCTAGCTCGCTGGGTCGGTAGTTGGCCGGCAGCAGCTCGTCAGTGGCGGGGTTCCATCGCTCGGTGTCGATGCCGTTGCGTATGCCTACCAGCGCTTCCTCACGGGCGCTGAGGAGCTCGTGAAGCCCCTCCCCGTGACCGGGCAGGCGGATCTCGGCCGCGTAGGTGGGCGAAACAGCCACAATGCGATCGGCCAGCCGCAACGCCCCGGCCATGGGGTTACAGTCGCCACCGAAGCCGAAGGCGTGGCTGCGCGGGCCCAGCGCATCGAGCCAGCCGTGGTTGGCCCAGCCCTGGTAGGCCAGGTTGTGGACGGTGAAAACGGTGGGAACGGACTCCTCCAGCGAGGCCAGGGCGGCCGCGCAATGCCAATCGTTCAGGTGGACCACATCGGGACGCAGCAGTTCGGCCAGGGCGCTAACCGCCCGAGAGAAGGCGAAAAAGCGACGGTCGTTGTCGGCCCAGCCCAAGCCGGTGCCGACGTGCACGTATGGATGGTGGCGGCGAATCCCCGGAACGTCGATCGCGTGCACCTCGCCGATGCCGTTCAGCTCGAAGCGGCGCACGAAGGCAGGCCCGGCCCAAGCGGGCACGTCGAGGCGAACGGCGAGTCCGCCATCGAGTTCCAACTCGCTGGGCCCGTAGTCGGGGATGACGACATCGACGCGGTGGCCCAGCTCCCGGATGGACCGCACCAGCCCGCAGGCGGCCTCGCCCAACCCGCCAACCTTGACGAGTGGAGCCAGCTCGGCAGCGGCGAACAGGAGATGCATCGGGCCCTTCCTCGGGCATCGGGGTGCGCTGCCCCATTCGAACGCACCACTGTGGTCACTATCGGCTAGGACCAATGACTCCTTGATACGTCAGATGCATTTATTTGAGTGCTGGTTCGGCGGCTGGGCGGCCGGGGCGGCTAGACCCGGATGAAGGCGGCGACCTGTGGGTTGGTGCGCAGTGCGACCAGATCATCGGGGTTGGGCAGCACCGGGCGGTCGCGGTCGGCGTTGACCAGGCATAAGAAGCCCAGGGGAGCGTTGTCCCCGGCCCGGAACTGATGCCAGGTCGAGGCGGGCACGGTGACCAGGTCGTGGGTGGCCAGCTCGAACACCTCCTGGCCCACCAGGGCCCGGCCCCGGCCCCGCACCACCATCACTCCGTGCACGTGCTGGTGGCGTTCCAGGGTGGAATGACCACCGGGGCCGACCTCGAAGTAGCGCAGCTGGCAGGCCAGATCGGGGTCCTCCAGCAACACCTGACGGGTCACGTCGGCAAATGGCGCGGCACCGGCCGCGCCCGGGCTGGGGCTGGGCGGGTTCGCCTCCGGGGACTGCTTGTAGGCCAACAGCTCGACCCGTTCCCAACGGAACTCGCCCTGGAAGCGACGGTGGTTCACCGGCTCATGTTTGCCCAAGGGCCACGGCCGTGACGAACCGGGTCGCTTCCGCATCGAGCCCGTCGTCGGCGGCCAACAGCGCGCCCCCGATTAACAACATGACGTCGCGGCCGTAGCTGTGCAGCATCTCCGGCACCCGGTCCGGGGTCATCCCACCCGCGGGGACAGGCACGCACGGGGCGATATCGGCCCAGGGGACTCGGGCAGCGTGGGCAATGGCCTGGCCGCGCGCCGCCGAGTAGGAGAAGCGCCCGCCCACGTTGGGGAAGATGGTGGCATCCGCCCCCAGCAAACGGAACATCGAACCCAACAGCAACGGCGGATCGACCCTGGCCGCCCCGGCCAAGGCCGGATGGGCAATGACGGCCACGCCGGCGAGGTGCTCAACGACCAACTCGTGGAAGGCGGCCAAGCCCAGCAGGGCCGGGGCTACCAGCACCACCTGCACCCCCTGCTCGCGGGCCAGCCGGGCTTGGGCGGCGACCACCGCCGGGGCCCCGACGAGACTCGGTGCATACCTTGAGGTATGTCCGGTGGCGGCGTTGGCGGCCAGGACGGCGTTCTGGCAGGCCTGGACCCGCGCCGCAAAAGGGGCGGCGGGTTGGTCGGCCATGCCGTGGTCGTCTTTGATGATGTCGAGCCCGGCTCGAGCGAAACGGCCGCACAACGCGGCCAACGCCTGCGGCGCCATACCCTGCGGTTTGAGGGCGGTGCAGGTAAGGGCCCGGTCGGCCGCCCCACACAGGCCCCGCAAGCCGGCCAGACCGAAACGAGGCCCGGAAAACCCTTCCAGAATGGCCGGGGGCAGGGTGACCTCGATCAGACGAACGTTTTCCAGCAACGAGCAATTGCCGAACAACATGTTCCACAACTGGGCCACGTCGGGCCGCCGGCTGGCCCCCTGCACCGTTTCTGCGGCCAGGCCCAGGGTCACCGCGAAGCAGCTGCGGGTGCGGCTCCGGCCGGTGTCGGCCCTGTCGCCTCCTTCGACCGAGTCGAGCGCCTCGTGGCGGGGTTCAATGGATTCGACCCGGCCCACCACCTCATCAAGCACCCGCTGGTCGGTGATAGCGGCCAGCGGCATCTCCACGCTCTGCTCAGTGGCCAAGGCCCGAGCCACCGCCTCGATCTCACCCGGGCTGGCCCATACCTCATACACGGCCCGAATCCAGCCCGGCGAGGACGTGCCGGCGGGCGGTCTGCTGTTGGCGGGTTGGCTGCTCACGCGTGGCTGTTCCTGCCATCCTGCCGGCGCCCCCGCCAGGCCAACGAAACCTGGTGCCTGCCGCAGAGCGACGTCGGTCGCGTGGTGCCTGCCGCAGAGCGACGTCGGTCGCGTGGCGCCTGCCGCAGAGCGACGTCGGTCGCTCCTACGCTGGCGTCCATGGACGAGCCCTCGCAGCCGGCAGGGAACTATCCGGCCCGCTGGGAAGCAGACGTGGTTCTGTCCGACGGGGGCACGGTCTACGTGCGGCCCATCCGCCCTGATGACGCCGAGCGTCTAGTCGCCTTCCACGGCCGCCAATCGGCCGAGAGCATTTACTACCGGTTTTTTTCGCCCCGCCCCCGTCTGTCCGAGCGCGACGTGACCCGTTTCACCACCGTCGACTACACCACCCGGCTGGCCCTGGTCGCCCTGCTGGGGGAGGACCTCATCGGCGTGGCCCGTTACGACAGTGTGCTCGCCGGCGCCACCTCGGCCGAAGCGGGGCCAGCCAGCGGGCGGCGGGCGGAGGTGGCCTTCTTCATCGACGATCGCAACCACGGTCGGGGCTTAGCCACGTTGTTGTTGGAGTTCCTGGCGGTGGCGGCCAGCGAGGCCGGCATCGACGGGTTCATCGCCAGCGTGCTGCCCGACAACCGGGGCATGATCAACGTGTTTCGCCGGGCCGGTTTCGAGGTCGCCACCGAGTTCCGCGACGGCGTGGTGGAGGTGCGCCTGGGCATTCGCCCCACGCCGGAAGGCCAGATCCACATCGAGGACCGGGGCAGAAGGGCCGAGGCCGCCTCCGTGGCCCGGGTGCTGACCCCGGCCACCATCGCGGTGATCGGGGCCGGTCGCCGCCCCGGCTCCCTCGGCCATCAGGTGCTGGGCCAACTGCTGGCCGGCGGCTTCAACGGAGCGGTGTACCCCGTCAACCGCCACACCACCCACGTGCACGGCGTGCGGGCCTATCCCACCGTGGGCGCCATCCCCGACGAGATCGACCTGGCCATCGTGGCCGTGCCGCCCGACCAGCTCCACGCGGTCATCGCCGATTGTGCCAAGAAGCGGGTCGACGCCCTGGTCGTGTTGACTGCCACGGTCACGCCCGGGAGCGACTCCGATACCGGACCCCCTACCGGCCCCGATCCTGGTGAGCTGGTTCACATCGCCCGCCTCCACGGCATGCGGCTGATCGGCCCAGCCAGCATCGGGGTTCTCAACCACGCCCCCGATGTGCGTCTGGCCGCCACCTTCGCCCCGGTGATGCCGGCCCCGGGGCGGGTGGCCTTATCGACCCAGTCGGGGAGCATGGGCAACGCCATCCTGGCCTACGCGGCGGAGACGGGGTTGGGTGTGTCCGCCTTCGTCAACCTGGGTGACAAGGCCGACGTGTCCGCCAACGACCTGTTGCAGTACTGGGGCGACGATGACTCCACCGACGTCATCGCTCTGTACTTGGAATCGTTCGGCAATCCCAGCAAGTTCTTTCGCATCGCCCGCCGCCTGGGACGAACCAAGCCGGTGGTGGTGATGCGCACCGCC
>JANPEN010000130.1:0-7532 GCA_031422955.1 Acidimicrobiia bacterium | reverse complement strand
GGCGCGTCGGGGCCAAGAGCAATGCCATTAATTTAGATTGTCATCAACGTAATTCGGAGCGGCGCAGTGGACGTCACAGCACCGACCGTCTGCCGGTTCGAGCCCTAACTTCAGGGAATTGGGCCTAACTGTGGCCAGGGGTCCCGTTCGGCCCAGCGCAGGGCCCAGCCGGGGGTCCGGTGGTCGCCGCCGCCCTGATAACACGGCAGGAATTCACGCAGGGTGGTCCCATTCGGGGTGGCGGCCGCGGTTCTGCGCGCAACGTGCCACTTTGGTGGGCGCGACGATGAGGCGTAACCACCCTGACCTGCGTTTTCGTATTTCGCCTTCGCACTGCGCGTACACGTTGCGCGCAGAACCGGCCTCCGCTTCCCCCTGGTGGCCACCTACAGTGCTTTCGAGCGCGGCGACGGGTCGGCGATAGTCCAAGAAGGCGCTGATCGGACCAGACCTAGACTCCCCCAGGCCCTAGTAGTAGCCAGCTAGCTACAGCGTAGCGTCGAATCGACGTCGATTCGACGCTACGCCCGTCCGGGAAGAGCCCGGAGGGGCAGGCGGAGGGGTGGCCCTTTGCTGGGGGGCTGAAGCTCAGCGGCAGCGGGCGCAGCGATCGACAGTGGCGAAGTGGTGCAAGGCAATGGCGAAGCCTTACTCGGCCTCAAACCGCGAACGATCCTCGTCGAACCACTCGCGGCCCACCAGTTTCACGGTCCGTCCATGAGCAGCAGATCGGGCGGCCCAGGCCCGATCGCCAAGGGCGTATCGCCGGACGGTTGCTCAGGCCCCGTCGAGGTAGTCCCGCAACTTTTGGCTGCGCAGCGGATGGCGCAGCTTGGCCAAGGTCTTGGACTCGATCTGTCGGATTCGTTCCCTGGTAACGCCGAACTCCTTGCCCACCTCTTCGAGGGTGCGAGCTTGGCCGTCTTCCAGCCCGAAGCGGAGGCGCACCACCTGCTTCTCCCGGTCCGACAACCCGTCGAGGGCCTCGAGCACGGCCTCGCCCAGCATCATCTTGGCGGCCGCCTCGGCCGGGGCCTCCGCCCCCCCGTCTGCGATGAAGTCGGCCAGGTTCGAATCGTCTTCCTCGCCCACCGGGGAATCCAACGAGAGGGGGTCCTGGCTGTAGCGCAAGATGTCCCGCACCCGCTCCGGGGTCATGTCAACCCGGGCCGCCAGCTCCTCGATGCTGGGCTCGCGTTCCAGTTCCTGGACCATTTGGCGTTGCACCCGATGCACCTTGTTCATCGATTCCACCATGTGCACGGGAATGCGGATGGTGCGGGCCTGGTCCGCGATGGCCCTGGTGATGGCGTGGCGGATCCACCAGGTGGCATAAGTGGAGAACTTGAAGCCCTTGGTGTGGTCGAACTTCTCCACCGCCCGCATGAGGCCGAGGTTGCCCTCCTGGATGAGGTCGAGCAGCAACATCCCCCGCCCGACATACCTCTTGGCGATGGACACCACGAGGCGCAGGTTGGCTTGGGTCAGTTCCTGCTTGGCGATGTCGCCGTCGTGGGTGAGGCGCCGCAGCGTGCGCTTCTCCCTGGGGTCGAAACCCTCGAGCTGGCCGGAGGCGGCCAGATCGGCCAGCTGCACCGCCGCTTCCAGACCGGCCTGGATGCGCTTGGCCAGAGTGACCTCCTGGTCACCGGTGAGCAACGCCACCTGGCCGATCTCTTTGAGGTACATGCGTACCGTGTCCGAGGTGCCACCCGCGCCTGGGCGGATGCTGGGATCGAGCAGCTTGGCCGGGCGCCGAGCCTTGGGCACGTCGTCATCGGGATCCACGGGCGCAACCGGCGCTACCGCGACCACCGTAGGAGAGGCACTCGGCCCGGCGCCGGATTTGGGCGTAGCCGGCTCCGCTCCGCCCCCGATGACCCGCAACGAGACCCCGGGCTCGCCGACCAGGGCCAAGCCCTCGGCCTTGGCCAGGGCTCGCAGCGCGGCGTACAGCTCCGGCGTTCGCCGGGTGGGCGGCACGATCTGTTCCACGTCTCGGTAGACAAGCCGGCCCTGTTCGCGGGCTTGTCGAAGTATCGCATTGAGCTCGGCATCGAGCCCGGAGGCCTGTGCAGAGAGGGGCGTTGGCTGGTTCATCGCGTTCCCTCGCCTGGTTCAAGAAGCCAGGCTAGCAAGTCGGTTCCGGCTAGGACTTTCGCATCGTGGTCGGCGCCGTCGGTCATGAGCATGGAGTGCAGGCCGGCCACGTAGGCCAGCTCGGCGCTGAGAGTGAGAGGGTCGGAGGAGCTAAGGGCGGCTTGACGCAGATCCACCAGAACACGGCGGGCTGCCTCCTGACTGAGGCGTAGGAAGACGTCACTGATGGTGGCGTCGGATTGTTCGGCGGTGGCCTGGCACAGCAGATCGGCTGCTTCGGGATCGTCGTCTTCGATGGCGCGCAACGTCTCCGCCAGCGAAGGCCACGCGCACAGCGCGCTGAACCCTCGCCGCAGCGGTCCCTCGGTGAACAGCACCGGGTCCAACCAGGCCACCGCCTCATCGGGGTGCTCCACCGCCACCCGCAGGGCGTCGTGTTCAGCTTGAGAGCCGAGGCCCCGGGGCCTCAGGCGAAGATCGATCGCGTCGCGGCTGGGGCTGGGGGGCCTGGGGCCGGCGGGGGCGGCCACGCCGCGCTCGAGTTGGGCCCGCAGCTGGCCCAGCTCTATCCGGCAGTGGGAGGCCACTTCGAGCAGGTACTGATCCCGAACCAGCGGGTTGGGATGACCCCCAATGGCCACCAGCGCGGCCTGGGCGGCCCTGGCGCGCCCCTCGGGGTAGGTGAGGTCAGCGGCGGCGAAGATGCGGTGCAGACGAAAGGCCATGAACGGCCGAGCCGCCTCGATGGCGTGGCGCATGGCGTCGGGATCAGTGCGGGCCAGCTCGGCGGGGTCTACCCCGTCGGGCAGGGCGGCCACCACGACATCGAGCTGGTAGGTCTGTTCCCACTGATGGAAGCGCTCGGCTGCAGCCTGGCCAGCCCCATCGGCGTCGAAGGCCAGCACTAGCCGCTTGGCGAAACGGGTCAGCAACTTGACGTGGTCTTCAGTGAGGGCGGTGCCGCAGGTGGCCACGGCGCGGCTCATCCCCGTTTGGAACAAGCCGATCACGTCGGTGTACCCCTCGCAGACGATCGCCTCTTGCATACGAACGATGTCGGCTTTGGCGGCAGACAAGCCATAGAGGACCTTGGACTTATCGTAAATGGGGGTGGCACCGGGGTTGAGGTACTTGGGTCCGTCCTGGCCCAGGAGTTTGCGGCCGCCGAACCCGATGGGATCACCCTGCGGATCGAAGATGGGGAAAAGGATCCGACCCCGGAAGAAGTCCTGTTGGCGGCCCCTGCGGTTGATCAGGCCCAGCCCGCTGTCGCGCCAGTCCTCGTCGGACAGACGCAGGCTGCGGGCCAGCTCGTCCCAGCCGTCGGGGGCCCAGCCCAAGCGAAACTGGCGCACCTCGTCGCCGCCGATGCCGCGCGAACGCAGATAGCCCCTGGCCGTACCGGCGTCAGGGCCACGCAGCAACCGCTGGTGGTACCAGACCACGGCCGCCTCAACGGCGTCACACAAGCGGTGTCGACGCCGCCGGGACTCCCCCGCGTCAGCGTCGGTGTAGCGCAGCGAGACGTTGGCCTTGGCGGCCAGGCGCTCCACCGCGGCCACGAAGTCGAGGCCCTCGAGGTCACGAAGAAAAGTGATCGAATCACCTTTCTTCTGGCAGCCGAAGCAATAATAAAGCCCCGCCTCTTCGTTGACGGAGAAGCTCGGGCTCTTTTCGGGATGGAACGGGCACAGCCCCACCCAGCGCCGCCCGACCCGTTTGAGGGGGACGAACTGGCTGATCACTCCAACGATGTTGGTGGCGCTACGCACCGCCACCACATCGGCTTCTTCGATCACCTGGACTTCACTCGCGCCGCCATGTTGTTCCCAAGACAACCACAACGCAGGAGCGCAACGGACTCGTGGGACCCGAAGGTGCCCCCAACGGCGCTCAGTGCAGGACGGGGTGATCGCCACCTCGGTCGGCCACGATGATGGCTTGGGCCGCGGCCAGGCGGGCGATGGGCACCCGGTAGGGCGAGCAGGACACGTAGTCCACTCCCGCCGCCACCAGGATCTGGATCGACTCGGGGTCTCCCCCGTGCTCGCCGCACACCCCGACCTTGAGACCGGGCCGGGTGGCTCTGCCCCTCGCGGTACCGAGAGCGACCAGCTCCCCCACGCCACCGGCGTCGATGGTCTCGAAGGGGTTACGGGGAAGCAACCCCTCATCGAGATAGCGGGCCATGATCCGTCCTTCCACGTCGTCGCGACTGAAGCCGAAGGTCATTTGGGTCAGATCGTTGGTCCCGAAACTGAAGAAGTCCGCCGCCTCCGCGATCTCATCGGCCCGCAAGGCAGCCCTGGGGGTTTCGATCATGGTGCCGATGGCGATGTCGAGATCGGTGCCGTGGCGGGCGGTTTCGATCTCTTCCTCGACCCAGCGACGCACGTAGGCCAACTCGTTACGGCTCACCACCAGCGGGATCATGATCTCCACGATGGGGTTGGCGCCGTTGGCCTTGCGGGCCACCGCCGCTTCCACCAGCGCCTTGACCTGCATCCGGTACAGGCCAGGGCGCAAGATGCCCAGCCGCACCCCCCGAGTGCCCAGCATGGGGTTCTGCTCGTGCCAGTGGCGGGCCGCATCGTAGAGGGCCTGCTGATCGTCGCTGACGGAGTCTCGCCTGACCTCGGCCTTGATGATCTCCTCGATGGGGGGCAGGAACTCGTGCAGGGGTGGATCCAGCAACCGCACGGTCACGGCCAGCCCATCCATTACCTCCAAGATCTCCTCGAAGTCGCTGCGCTGTACCTTGCCCAGCTCCGCGAGAGCGGCGGCCTCTGCCTCGGGGGTGTCGGCCAGAATGGCCCTGCGCACCAGGCCCAGGCGGTTGCCGAGGAACATGTGCTCGGTGCGGCACAGGCCGATGCCCTCCGCGCCGAAGGCTCTGGCCTTGGCCGCGTCGGGGCCGTTGTCGGCGTTGGCCCGCACCGACAGCTTGTCCCTGCGTACGTCATCGGCCCAGCTCAAAATGATGCCGAACTCCGGCGGCGGGGCCCCTTCGACCTTGGTGAGCTCGTCGAGCATGACCTCCCCGGAGGTGCCGTCGATGGAGATGATGGCGCCCTCGGGCACCACGAAACCGCCGGCGGTGAAACCCCTCGCGGAGATGGCGATGCCCTCCGCGCCCACCACCGCGGGAATACCCCAGCCTCTGGCCACCACCGCGGCGTGGGAGACCAGACCGCCCCTGGTGGTGAGGATCCCCTGGGAGACCTCCATACCGTGCACGTCTTCGGGGGAGGTCTCCTGGCGCACCAAGATGACGTCCTCACCCCGGTTGTAGGCGTCGAGGGCGTCCTCGGCGCTGAAATAGACCCGCCCCACCGCCGCCCCCGGCGATGCCGGCAGGCCCTTGGCGATGACGTTGCCGGAGCCGGCGAAGGTGGGATGCAGCACCTGGTCGAGATGCTCTGCCCCCACCCGCATCAGCGCTTCCTCCCGGGACAGCGCGATGACTGGGTCCTGGGTCATGGACACGGCCAGGCGCAACGCGGCCGCCCCCGCCCGCTTGCCGACCCGGGTCTGCAACATCCACAGCTTGCCCTGCTCAACGGTGAACTCGGTGTCGAGCATGTCACGGTAGTGGCCTTCGAGGCGGGCGAAGATGGCCAACAACTCCGCGTAGATGGTGGGGAACTTCTCCCCCATTACCGCCAGGTGTTCCGTTTTGCGGATTCCCGCCACCACGTCTTCGCCTTGGGCGTTGACCAGGAAATCGCCGTAGGGCTTGGCCTCCCCGGTGGCAGGGTTGCGGGTGAAACCGACCCCGGTGGCGGAGTTGTCGTCGCGGTTGCCGAACACCATTGCCTGCACGTTGACCGCGGTGCCGAGGTCATGGGCAATGTGCTCGCGGGTACGGTAGGAGGCTGCCCGAGGCGAGCGCCAGGACCGAAAGACCGCTTCGATGGCCCCCCGAAGCTGCGTCTGGGGGTCCTGGGGGAAAGCGGCCCCTGAAAGGTCCTGCACCATCTGTTTGAAGATGCGTACCACGAACTCCAACACCTCAGCGGGCACGTCGCCGTCGTTTTCCACCGAGGCCAGGGCTTTGGCACCTTCGAAGCGCCGGTCAAAGGAGTCCCCAGGCAGGCCGAGCACAATGCGGGCGTACATCTGGATGAAGCGCCGGTAGGAGTCGAAGGCGAAGCGGCGGTCGGTCTGTTCGGCCAAGCCCTCCACCGAGATGTCGTTGAGGCCGAGGTTCAATACCGTGTCCATCATCCCTGGCATGGAGAACCGTGCCCCGGAGCGCACCGACACCAACAGGGGGTTGGCCGGGTCCCCGAGTTGGCGTCCCATCAGCCGCTCTAGGCGTTGCACGGCGATGGATATTTCCTCGGACAACCCCTCGGGCCAGCCCGAGCGCAGAAAGGCCCTGCAGGCGTCGGTGGTAATGGTGAAGCCGGGAGGCACCGGCAGCTCCAACACCGAGGTCATCTCGGCCAGGTTGGCGCCCTTGCCGCCGAGCAGGTCGACGAGCTGGCGGGGCGCCCTATCGTGTCGGTGGTCGAAGGCGTAGACAAAGGCGTGGATATCCGGAGCGTCCGACATCGCTGATCCCTCTGAGCATGCTCACTTTTGGTCCGCTCAGGGTAGCGCTTGGACACCTCCCACGCCGGTCCGTGCCGATTCAGCCCGGGCTCTTGGGCCCCTCGATGCTCCAGCGGTAACGAGGGGCACGGTGGCGGTGCCGAAGAGGCACCGGGCGAGGATCCGGGGTCATGGCCAACACGGCCGCGCCGACGCGATAGAACCCCGCCTCTGGGCCCGCCAGGCCCGCCCGCGCCGCGTCGAGACCGACCGGGCCCAAGGTGGCGAGCAAAGCCGGGAACGATTCGGGATCCGACAGCAGCCACGAATGACGGGCGCCGTGCACCGTGACCAGGGTGGCACCGGCTGCCGCGGCGGCCCGACGCGCGTTACCCAGCGGCACCAATACGTCGCGGTCGCCGTGCACGAAGAAGACGGTGAGACCGTTCTGGCGCACACGCTTTAGCACCACGTCGGAGGAAGACGCCCGCAGAATGGTCAGCATGGGCCCGGCTAACCGCCAGGGCCGTAGCACGTGCCCGACCCCGGTGGGGGCCAGCAGACGAGCCAACTTGAGGGCCTGGCGGGGATTGTCGAAACGGACCAGGGTCGAGGCGGTGTCGGCCAGCAGGCCCAATCCGAAGCCGACGTAGAGCGCAGGGACCACCCTGAACACTTTTACCATGGCATCCCACACGTCCCCGACGATGGCGTCGACCAGGACCATGGCCATGACCCGATGGGGCTGGCGGGCGCCGAGCTCGGCCACCACCCGGCCGCCCATCGAGTGACCGACGAAAATGGCCCGCTCAATGCCGAGATGATCCAAGGTCTGGGTCACCAGCGACGTGTAAAGCTCGAAGTCCGACCAGAAGGGAATGGTCTCGCTGCGACCA
>JANPEN010000129.1:0-14536 GCA_031422955.1 Acidimicrobiia bacterium | reverse complement strand
GCAGCGGCGCGGCGCTCGGCCAGCAACTCCTCGACCAGGTCGGTGCCCGCGAGTTCGGATCGGACCCGGGCGCGTAGCTCCTCGCGAGTCAACAGCACGATTCCGGCCGGAGTGTCGAGCACGATCAGCGGCGTGCCCTCGACCAGGCCGGCACGCTCCCTGATCTGCGCCGGGACAACCACCCTGCCCTTGTTTCCCACCACGACAGTGTAAGTACCACGCATAGGAGGAGGGTACCACCGAGCAGCGCCGCCAACGGCGTGCTCGGGAGTGAAGAAAAGGTTCGGGCAATCGGCCGCCGAGATGCCGAGATAGGCCTCCGGCTCCTCCGCCATGCGGGTGGTTACGTCCACTCCACCGCGACCAGTGACTTGAATGGGCCAAAGAATCTTGTCGGCCTGGAACCTGGTGGCGTACACCAACACGTCGAGTTGGTCATGGCCGGCTCGGGTGGTCACCCCGGTCTCGGTGATCTCCACAATGGGCGTGGTCTCCAGGCGCACATTGTCCTGGCATGAACAGGTCTAGCCCCGACCCCGCCTCAGTGCGGGTCAGGGACGATGGAGAGGTGCACGATGCCCGCGGTCGACGGATCGTTGAAGGCAGCCAACGCTTCCGCGGCTCGGCTCACCGGATAGGTCCCCGTGCAGACCCGGTCGAGGCGCTGCTGCACGGCGGGTTGTTCGAGGAGGCGCAGGGCGGCGCGCACCGAATGGTCGTCTCGGCCCCAGGTGCCTTTGATGGTGAGCTCCTTGCGCAGCACCAGATCAGTGACGAACCCTTCGAGGGGTCGACCCCGCTTGTGGCCCACCGCCACGATGGTGGCCCCGTATCCGCACAGCTGGGGCGCCAGCGTGAGGGGATCCTCGCCGTGGGGGTTGGCCGGGGTGATGTCGATGACAACGTCGGCGCCGCGCCCGCCGGTTCGTTCGGCCACTGCGTGAACCACGTCGTCCTCAGTGGTGAGCGTGGCGGTGGCTCCCAGGGTGCGAGCCGCCTCCAGCCGGGCGGTGTCGTTGGGGCGACCCACCACGATCACCTGCTCGGCGCCAGCCAGGGAGGCGGCGAGCACGGTGCCCAGACCGTGGGCGCCGGGCCCGAAGATGACCACGGTGGAGCCGACCCCGGCCCCGCCCAGGCGTTGCGCCCAACAGATCCCGTTGGACAGCGGCACGTGCAGAGCCAACAGATGGGCGGCCACACCCTCCGGGGCGCGATGCAGCACCGAGCGGGGGTGCAAGTAGAGGGTGTCGGCGTAGCCGCCCCACAAGCCCGGCGCCTCGTTCAGGCCTCGGGACCCGTAGCGCACCTGCTCACCGCACAGGCGGTGCCGTCCGGTACGGCACGGCTCGCATTGCCCGCAGGGCGCATGCTCCTGCACGATCACGCGGTCGCCCTCGCCCAGACCCCACTGCGCCGTCGCCTGGGGTCCGCACGCCGCGATGCGGCCCACGATCTCGTGGCCCAAAATCATGGGCAAACGAGCGCCGCTGGCGTTGTGGCCGCTGCGGTAGGGGCCCAGGTCCGAGCCGCACATCCCGCAGGCCTCAATCTGCAACAGGCCATCATCGGGTCCGAGCCGGGGCAGCTCGATCGAGCGTGTCTCGATCTTTCCTGGTTCGGTCAGCACTGCGGCGACGGCGGCCATGCCCGCACGGTAGCCGTCGGGTCCGGGACGGACACCTACCCCCTAGGATCAGCCCAACACCCAGACCGACCAGTACGGGGGAAGACGCTTGACCGATTTGTTCGTGCAGCTCGATACGCCCGCCGCCTTCGACCCGGCCGCGTTGGTGCAGCCCGACCGGGTTCATGGCTCGGTGTACACCGCCGCCCACATCTTCGCGGCCGAAATGGACCGAATCTTCGCTCAGGATTGGGTCTACCTGGCCCACACCAGCGAGGTCCCCCAACCCGGGTGCTTCAAGGCCACCACGTTGGGCACCCAACCGGTGCTGCTGGTGCGGGGCGACGACGGGGTGGTGCGGGCTTTTTACAACCGTTGCCGGCACCGGGGGGTCACTGTTTGCCAGGAGCGAGGCGGCCAGAGCCGCTTCCTACGTTGTGACTATCACGGCTGGACCTACGGCCGCGACGGAAGGCTTGTCGGCGTCCCCTATCCCGAGGCCTACGAGGCCACCGGCTTTCGTCAGGACCAGCTCGGTCTCACCCCTCTGGCCCGCCTGGCCGAGTATCGAGGCTTCCTTTTCGCCAGCGCAGCCAGCGACGGGCCGACCCTGGCCGAGCACCTCGGCGCGGCCGCCGCCTACATCGATCGCTTCGTGGACCCCTCCCCCACCGGTGAGGTGGAGTTATCTGCTGGCGTGCAGCGTTATTTCTATCGGGGAAACTGGAAGTTCCAGATGGAGAACTCCGTCGACGGGTACCATCCCAACGTCACCCACGCCGCCTATTTCGATCTGCTCGAAGCGAGAACCGGGGCGCGGGTGCAGACCTACGATGGCCGCTCGCCGGCGTTGACCCGTGATCTGGGCGGTGGTCACGTGATGCTCGATCAGCGGCCCACCAGCGGATCGGTCAACGCGGCGATGCAACGTGGTATCGGTGCCACCGATGCCGGCCGGGCCTGGCATGGGGCGTTGACCGAGCGGTATGGCCATGACAAGGCCGACGACATCGTGCGCCTCGGCGGCGGGGCCGGCGTGTTCCTCGCCGTGTATCCGAACCTGGTTTTGATCAATCTCCAGGTTCGGGTGATCGTGCCCGTCGCCCCCGATCGCACCCAGGTGGAGATCTACCCAGCCCTCCTCCAGAACGTGCCCAAAGCTATCAACACGGCGCGACTACGCGTCCATGAACATTTCTATGGTCCGGGCGGCTTCGGCGCCCCCGACGATTTGGAGATATTCGAACGGAACCAGGCGGGTCTGGCCGCCCAAGCCGACCCGTGGCTGCTGTTGACCCGCGGTCAGGCCCGCCAGCGGCTCGACGAGGCCGGCCACCTGATCGGACAGGCCACCGACGAGGTCAGCCAGCGAGGCTTCTGGCGTCGTTGGCGTCAGTCCATGGTGGCCGGAGCACCGGCGTGACCCTCGGCGACGGCGACGGCAGGGTCGACATCGAGGCCATCCGCCAATTCCTTTACCACGAGGCCCATCTGCTCGACAGCTGGCAACTGGAGGAATGGCTGGCCCTGTTCGCCGACGAGCTGACCTATTGGATTCCCGTCCGCCACGCCTGTACCGACCCCGACTTGGAGGTGCAGCACGCTTACGACGACCGGCAACGACTGGGCGAACGGGTCGAGCGCCTGGGCGGACGCCACGCCTTCGCCCAGCAACCCCGCTCCCGCCTGAGCCGGATCATCGCCAACGTTTCGGTCCTGGAACACAGAGCAGACGACATCGTCGTGCGTTCCACCTTCCTGCTCAGCGAACTGCGGCGCGGCGTCACCGACCAGTGGGCGGGCACGCTGGTGCACCGCCTGCGTCCCGCCGCCGAGGGCCAGCCCTACCGGATTGCCACCAAGAAAGTGCTCCTGTTAGCCAGCGAAGAGCCAATCGACAACCTCACGTTCCTGCTTTGACTGACCCTGCCTTGGTCGGGCCGCGGTTAGGTGAAAATATCGTTGACCAGTGCGGTATCGAGATAGGCGACCACGTCGTCGATGAGCCCGTCACGCAGGTGCATGACCCAGCAGTAGGACTGGTGATAGGGCCGCCCGTTTCGCCCTTTGCTGGTTCCTTCCCACTGCACGATGACGGTGTCACCCACGTCGTGGATGGCCAGCACCCGAGCAACGATAGGCTCGGCCAGACGCTCGACGAAGGGCTGGGTCACGGCCCGAAAGGCGGTCTTTCCCTGGTGGGTACCCGACAACGGGGTCGTTCCGATCACCCGCCAGGCGACATCGGGCGCGACGATCTTGAACAGCGCCGCGCTGTCTCCCTGCTCCCATGCGGCAAAGGCACCACGCACTCGCTCTACGTTGTCGCTCATGGGCGCACGTTAACGGCCCCGACATTAGTTTCGCTCCGACCCAACCTGATGGTGGGGTGCGGAGCGAAGCTGTTTGAGATGGATCTCGGGACGAACGGCGAGATGGACATCGTGGTGGACATCGTCCAATTGTTTCGCCAGGAGCACCCGCGGCGCGGCGTGGCCCTGACGTTCGAGCCGTCGCTGCCCGCCCGCTGAACCATGGCGGCCTTTCCCGCCCGCGCTCACGTGCTGGGCTCGGCGGCATCGCGACCTCGGACCAGTTGCCCCGCCCGCTGCAGCAGCTGAGCAGATAACGGGTCCGCCGGTTGGGTCGCTCCACCCAGCGGTCCTATGCCCATCGGCGTGGGCGGAGCGGCCATGGCGCCGGGCACGACCTCGAGCTGGCGGACCCAGCCGAGCAGGCGGGTGACCCGCAGGCGAACATGGCTGCCCTGGCGCAACCCGGCGGCCAACTTGGCGGAGACCCGGTAGGCGCGCACACGATCACCGGTGCCGGTATCGACCGCCACCCAGAAGGCGGTGCCGTGGCCTTCGTTGTCGGACTTGGCCAACCGCTCGCGCAACACCACGCCCTCCACCTCCCCCGTGGTGGCCAGATCAACCAGCGCCGCCACCGCCTGTACCGGCCCCGCCGCCACCCAGGCGCCGATGGCGAAGGGGGTGGCGCCCACGGCTCCGCGGGACAGCCACACCACCCAGGCCTTGTCGGGAAAGGTATCGGGCAGATCGGTGATGATGTCCAGCACCACGCCGCCCACCGGCCGGCCGATCCACAGGCCAATCACCGTGACCGCCAAACCGATCAGCCCAGCCTGCCACGGCGGGCGGCCCCATCCGGGTCGAAACTTGGGGTAGACAACCTTGACCTGCCGCCAACGCCCGCTCAAACGGCTCCAGGCCCAGCGGTCGCTCTCGGCCCCGAGGGGAAGCTGCCGCACCGCCAGGGGAGCCAGATCGAGGGCTACGGCGTGGCCCAGGTAACGATCCCAGATCCGCACCGAGGCGGCCGGGTAGTCCTCAAAGCGGCCATGGTCGGCCATGAAGCGCCGCACGCCTAACCACGAACGGGCCCGGCCCAGACCGGCCTCGGTACCGCGCACCGCGCCGCTCCGAGCCATGCGCAGCCCGATCACCAGCGCAGCCACCGTCAATGCCATCGTGGCAAAGGTCAACGCGGTGGTCCGGTCGAAGGACGAGGAGCTGGCATTGTTGTCCGGCGCTCCGAAGTAGAACGCCGCGCCAGCCACCGCCAAGGCCACAAACGGCACCGCCTGCACCACTCGAGGCCAGCGGGGCCGGCACAGGCCGGTGGCTTTGGCCTCCTGGAGCACCTCGTTGCGAAAGCTGCGGTGCCACGCCTTGGCCTCTTCCTTGGTGCCCTTCACCAGAGCGGCGGCAGGGGCGGGCCCCGAGCGAGCGACGTCCTGAACGCGCTGCAGCACCCTTTTCTCGAAGCTGGCTAGCTCCCCCTGGCCGGGGCGAGTTCGTAGCCGCACCATTACCTCGTCGGCAACCGGTTCGTCGATGTCGATCCAACGCCGGGCGGCGAGATCCAACAACGTCGCCACCGCCGCCTGCGGGGTCACCTCGAAACGGTCGGTCAGCAGATCCACGATGGCCGGTGGCTCCGGGCCGAGATCCATGACCATGGGGCCCTCACCCGGGTCGCGTGGTCGATACAGCAGACGCAACGCGGCGGTGAACCCAAGCAGCGGCGCGGCCCCCAGGACGCCGGCGGCCAACACAAGATCGTTCCCGCTCGCGCTCACCGGTGTTCCTGCCTTTCCGGCGCGCCGCACCAGCCGCCGGGGATCTGTCCTCGGGTAACTTGGCTAGGGGCGCATGGCGATGGCCTGTACGCTGGCGCCCAGCGCGATAAGGCGGCGTTGGCCCTCATCGCCGCTGACCGAGACCAGCTCGATAGCGCCCGCTTCGGTGCGCAGGACATACCAACCGCCGTCGGCAGTCAGGACCGGTGCCACCCTCGGATCGAACGAGGAGCCTTCGCCTGCTACCCGCCAGCTCTCCCCGGTCTGAAGATTCAAAAACTCCAACATGGGTCCGGATAATTCGAAAACGTGTCGAATCAGCCCGCCACCGTCGACGGTCAGCCTACCCAAAGAAGCAAAGAGGGCTGCCCCGGCCTCGGGAGCTTCGATCGTCCACCGCTCCTGACCATCATACCCAAGGGTCTGGTACCGACAAGTCAGATCCGGCTCGCAGTGCAAGCGCACCATTACCTCGTTGTTGGCGGCAATGAGGCGGCCCTGGGCGATCATGCGCCCGGAGTCACTGCTCAGCTCCAGCAGGCCGATGCCCTGGCCGACGCTCACCAACAACTGCCCCTGGCGGAGAGCGACAATCCCGAATGATTGGGTGGTGACGGCGGCCACCGCGCGAGGTCCGGCCGCGGTGACGGTGCCCTCATCGTCGATGAGGAGCAGCTCCGCACCCGATGGACCTGTGGTGAGCACCAACACCGAACGGCTGTCGGTGGCCAGGGGCTGGACTCGCGCCAGGGTTGCCAGCGCGGGGAGATCCTCAACGGTGGGGCTGCTGAAGGTCATGCGGCTGACCGCTCCGTCGCGGAAGCCGAAGACGGAGCGTTCCAGCGCCTCGATGCGGTCCATCCTCAAATGAACGGCAAGCGGCGATCGGATCAGGGCGCCGGAGGCGAGGTCGAGGTCGATCAGCTCGCCTTCGGTGACCGCTATCAAGTGGCCAGCCAGACCCGGAGGCAACTCGATCGGCCCGGCCACGGGTTCCCCCCCATCCGAGATGGGTCCAGCCGGGGCGGTCGGGCTCGTGGTCGAGTCGCCGAGCTCGAGGGCGGTAGTGGTGAACGTGGTGCTAGTGGCGATCGGCTCGGCAGCCTCTGGCCCGCTGTCGCCGGCCGATGCCCGCCAGATCAACGCGGCCACGCCGATAGCGCCAACCACGGCCATGATCAACCCAGGTCCTCGATGGCGGGGCGGGGAGCTGACGGTGGGAGCGGCCGGCATGCGGTGGGGGCTGGACAACGGCTCGAGCACCACCAAGCCCCGCTCGGTCCCGCAAAAGGAACAGAACCGCGCGCCAGGGTCGGTGGCCGAACCGCACCCCGAACACGTCACCATGATGGCAACCTACCCCGTACCGGGCATCGCGCTGACCGCCTGGCCCGACTACCGTGCGGTGGGGGGCCACCCGACGATGTACCCGTAGGGCGGACCTGCGGTGGCTGCGAGGGCGGGCTAGCAGCTCAGCAGGGCGGGTCAGGCTGGCTCATCTTGAAAGGGGCGAACCTCGACGGGTCCCAGCTCCATTGCCTCGGGTTCGGGCGTGGGGTACTCACCGTCATGCCACACCGATAGCAGGAACTGGGTCATCTTCTCGTCTCCTTCGACAAGCCGGCACGCTCGATCATGCCCGATGGGGGTCAGGAGCGGCCATACCTTCGCCAACGCCATGCGCCATCACGCGGCCGCCGCGCCGCTCTTGACCGAGTGATTGAATGTTTCGATGAATCTGGGTCGAGAACTGCCGCTTTCGCTCAACATTCCCGTGTTGGAAACCGATCGGCTGATCCTGCGGGCCTTCCAGCCGCACGATTTCGAGCCAATCGTCCAGTTCTTCGCCGATCCGATCTCTCAGTTCTACGGCGGCCCGTGCGACCGGGATGACGCGTGGCGGCGCCTGGCCACCTACATCGGGCACTGGGCCTTGCGAGGCTTCGGACCCTTCGCTCTCCAAGCCAAACACAACGACAGCTTTGTCGGGCTGTGCGGCCCCTGGTACCCGGAGGGTTGGATCGAGCCGGAGATCACCTGGGCGTTGATGCTGGGCCACCACGGCCAGGGCTACGCCACCGAAGCCGCCCGCCGGGCCTTGAACTTTGCCTACCAGGAGCTTGGGTGGCCCACTGCGGTGAGCGTGATCGCGGTCGACAACCCCGCATCGGCCCGGGTAGCGGAACGACTCGGGGCCACCGTGGAGTCCAGCATCACCTACCGCTACGGACCCGCCCAGCTGTACCGCCACGCCCACCCCTGAGGTCGTTACCCGTTCCGCTCGAACCTTGCCGCCTTCCCCGCCGTCGAGGGCACGGTGGCCCGTCCCCCCGGCCATCTGGAAGACTCGGGCCACCTACTGCCGGGGGTTCGCTGAAGATGGCTAGTGATTTCGATGTTGTGGTCGTGGGCGCCGGAATGGCGGGGATCTACGCCCTGTACAAGCTGCGCCAGCAGGGGCTCTCCGCCGTCGCCCTCGAAACCGGCGACGACGTCGGCGGGACGTGGTACTGGAACCGCTACCCCGGTGCCCGCTGCGATATCCCCACCACCGACTACAGCTACAGCTTCGACCCCGACCTCGAAGACCGCTGGACATGGTCAGAGAAGTACGCCACCCAGCCCGAGATCTTGCGCTATCTCCAGTTCGTGACCGACAAGCACGATCTGCGCCGCGACATTCGTTTTTCGACGAGGGTCGAGAGCGCGGCGTGGGACGAGGAAACCTCGCGCTGGACGGTGCGAACCCAAGACGGCGACACCCTCAGCGGCCGTCATTACGTCATGGCCACCGGTTGTCTGTCCGCCCCGAAATCTCCCGACGTGCAAGGGGTGCAGCGTTTCGCAGGCGACATCTACTTCACCAGTCGCTGGCCCCATGAGGGCGTGGACTTCACCGGCAAACGGGTAGGCGTGATCGGCACCGGGTCCTCGGGCATCCAATCGATCCCGATCATGGCCAAGCAGGCCACCGCCCTCACCGTGTTCCAGCGCACCGCCAACTTCTCCGTCCCCGCCGGGAACGGGCCGGTCCCCCCCGAGATGCTGGCCGCCGTCGCCGCCGACCGGGCCCAGTACCGGGAAGATGCGAAATGGTCCCAGATCGGTGTGCCGCTTGCACCAGCCACCGAGAGCGCCCTTTCGGTGTCCGAGGAGGAGCGAAACCGCCGCTTCCAGCAGGGCTGGGACGATGGCACGCTCTACGGCCCGTTCACCGCTTTCAACGACATCATCATCAACCAGACCTCCAACGACTACGCGGCCGAGTTCGTGCGCCGCCAGATCCGCCAGAAGGTCAATGACCCCGCGGTCGCCGAGTTGCTCTGCCCCTACGACTTTCCGCTGGCCACCAAGCGCATGTGCCTTGACACCGGGTACTACGAAACCTTCAACGAGCCGCACGTTTCGCTGGTCGATCTGCGCAAGGACCCGATCACCTCCATCACCGAGACCGGCATTGACACCGCCACCGGTAGCCACCAGTTCGACGCCATCGTGTTCGCCACCGGTTTCGATGCGATGACCGGTGCCATCGTCAACGTCAACATCACGGGTCGAGACGGGCGCAAGCTCAAAGACGTTTGGCAGCACGGACCGGAGACGTACCTCGGTCTCGCCACCGTGGGGTTCCCCAATTTCTACATGGTGACCGGCCCACAAAGCCCCTCGGTGCTTTCCAACATGTCGGTATCCATCGAGCAACATGTCGAGTGGATCTGCGACGCCATCACCCACCTGCGTGACGGTGGGTTCGACACCATCGAAGCGACCGAGATGGCGCAGGCCGGGTGGGTGCAGTACAACAGCGACTGGGGCAACATCACCCTGTTCCCAAAGGCAAAGTCGTGGTACATGGGCGCCAACGTGCCAGGCAAGCCCCGGGTGTTCCTGCCCTTTGTCGGCGGCGTCGACACCTACCGCCACATCTGCACCGAGGTGGTGGACGAGGGCTATCTCGGGTTCTCGCTCTCGGGGGCAACCATCTCGCAGTGCAATGACGGCGTGGTCCGCCGACTCCAGCCCGACGTGCAGCTGGTCCTCGATGCCATGGCGGCCATGGACCTGCCCGCCCTCGAGTCCATGTCGCCCGACGAGGCGCGCGAGTTCATGGCCGCCGGCAACACCCAACGTCCTCCGGGGCCCGACGTCGGCGAGATCCTCGACGGCGCCTTGCCGGGCCCAGCCGGAGATCTCGCCTACCGCCTGTACCGGCCCGCCTCGCCGGGGCCCCATCCCGTGGTGGCGTATTTCCATGGTGGCGGCTGGGTGCTGGGCGACGCACAGTCCGATGATCCGTTCTGTCGCGATCTGTGCGTGCAGTCCGATTCCTTGATCGTGTCCGTCGACTACCGCCACGCGCCCGAACACCGCTTCCCCGCCGCCCCCGAGGACGGTTTTGCCGCGGTGAAGTGGCTGGCCGAAAACGCTGCCGCGCTCGGCGGTATCGAAGGCCAGTTGTCGGTTGCGGGCTGGAGCGCAGGCGGAAACGTCGCTGCGGTCGTCTGCCAGATGGCCCGCCAGGCGGGCGGACCAACCATCAGCGGTCAGCTGCTCGTCACCCCCGTCACCGACGCCGACTTCTCCCGCCCGAGCTACACCGACAACGCCGATGGATACATCTTGACCACGCCGTTGATGCGTTGGTTCTGGGATCACTACGCCGACGTGGCCGATCGCAATGATCCACGAGCATCACCGCTGCGAGCCCCGGACCTGTCGGGCCTACCTCCCGCGGTGGTCGTGACCTGTGAGTTCGATCCACTGCGCGACGAGGGCGCAGCCTACGCCGAAGCCCTCGCCGCGGCCGGGGTCGAGGTCACCCACCTCCCCCAGCGGGGACACATCCACACCTCCCTCGCCGCGGTCGACATGGTCATCTCCGGTGGCCAAGCCCGGGTGGAGATGGGCCAGGCCCTTCGCCGCTTCGCCGGATCGGCTGTCTCCGTCTGACCGTGATGCTCGAGCGTAAGGTTTCTCGAAGATTTCTACCCTCGTGGTGTCAGAAAGGCGAGCGCACGGGGTAGAACACGCTCGGACCGAGTTCATCCATTCCGTGACAGGGGGACCAATTCGCAGCCTTGCGCTCGCCCCGAACCTGCAGAGCATCAAGCAGGCCCGCCGATTCGCGGAAGAATGCCTGGCCGAGGCCGAGGCCGACCTGCGCGACACGGTGGTATTGCTCGTCAGCGAAGTGGTGTCCAACGCAGTCCTGCACGGCGGTCCTCACGGGCCGACGGCGAACATTGGCTTGACCCTTGAAATACGTCCCGACTTGATCCGTATCGAAGTCGAGGACACGGGCTCGAACCTCCCAGTGTTGCGCGAGATAGCAGCGGATGTGCCAGGCGGGCGAGGGCTCCTGCTGGTAGGGATCCTGGCCAAGCGATGGGGTTGCGAACGCGCGAAGATCGGCAAGACGGTGTGGTTCGAGGTTTCCGCCTCGTCGGCACCAGAAACGCAGTCTCCAAAAACGCTGGTTGGTGATCAGAGATGAACGACGGTTCGGGCGAGGACTTCGCGCTGCACCTCGCCTTCGATGCCGGAGTACCGAAGGTGGCAGTCGTCGGAGACATCGACATCGCCACTGCGGCGAGCCTGGCCGGTGTCCTAGACGCTCTGATCGGGGATGGGTACCATGAGCTCATCGTCGATCTTGGCGGTTTGACCTTCATGGGCGCGCAAGGGGTGAGCGTGCTCGCCCAGGCTGCCGGAAGGGCCACGGCCGCCGGAGGAACCCTCACCATCCAGTCGGTGCCCACCATGGCCCGCCGGATCTTCGACATCACCAAGGTCGGCGAGCTGGTCATTTTCGAAACCCCACCGCCGGTCCGTTCGATGCTTGGCCCGGAGGAAGGGGCCAGGGAGAAGGATCGCCTCGCACCCATTGATGAAGCGGATGCTTCCCTGCTGGCAGATGCTCAGCACGCGCTGGTCAGGTCGAGCATCGATGTGATCGACGCCGCCCTGCGGCTCGTCACTGCGCTCACCGACGCGACGGTGGACAATGCAGACGGTGTGAGCGTAACGCTGGAACGCCACGGACAGCTGATGACCGTCGCCGCCAGCAACGAAGCGGTGTTGACGATGGACCGTCACCAGTACGAGACCGGTGAAGGGCCCTGCCTCGACGCCAAAACGCAGGGGCGCTGGTTCTACAGCGAGTCGTTGGCCGAGGAAACAAGATGGCCGGCCTTCGTGCCGCTCGCCCTCGGTCAGGGCATTCGCAGCATTCTGTCGTCGCCGTTGATGACCCGGGATCGACCCCAGGGTGCGCTCAACATCTATTCCTCCACCAAGCGTGCGTTCGGTACCCACGAGCAAGAACTGGCCGCGCTGTTCGCCGCGCAGGCGTCGGAAATCCTCACCACCGCCGGCCACGACATCACCGACGAGGCGTCGAATCGGCGGTTTGCGGCCGCCCTTTCGGCCCGAAAGGTGATCCACCAGGCCCAAGGGGTCATCATGGCCCGCCACGATCTGACCGGCGAGGCCGCCACCGGTGAGCTGTTCCGCCAGGCGCGGAAGGCGGGCATCACCGTGCTCGCCCGCGCGATTGAAGTTGTCGCCTCCCCCCACCCCGGCGACGGACCCGGGTAGACCGCGACATGGCCGACACCATCGACCCGCTGGAGCAGGCCCGGCGTGGGCTGGGCTTGTCGGTGTCGGATCTGTGGTGGCGTTACTTTGCCCTCGGCGGGATGAGCACCGAGCTCGAGATCGAAGCCGTCCTTTACCAAGCGCTGGTGCCCACAACAGAGGATCGTGACGTGCTCGCCGTCGCGCTCAACGAACGCTTCAACGAAGTCGGCGGCGACCACCCTCTGCCATACTCCGATGACGATCCAAATCCGTGAAAGTCAAGCCGGCCAAGCACTTCAGCCGAGGGCGCCGACCCGTTCGCCGGCTGCGGTCGGCAACGCCGCGTCGAGCCGTTGCAGATCCGCTTCCTTGGGAGCCTCGATCCGATAGAGCGCGGCTGCGTTTTCCCACAACACCTTGCGGCGGACCTCGGCGGAATGACTGCCGAGGGCACCGTCGATGCGCTGGCGCACGTCACCGGGGAACAGCGAGGTGGGATGGGGGAAGTCGGTCTCGAACAGCACGTTGTCCACCCCGATCTTTTCCATCAGCTCCTGCGGGGCGAACTGTTCAAACCAGTTGCAGCCGAACACCTGACGGCGGAAGTAGTCCGAAGGCATCATCTCCCCTGTCACTACGGTCACCACGGTCACTGCGGCTTCCGTGCCGGCAACGATCGGCGGGGGTGTCCCGCAGTGCCTGGGCGGCGAGAACATGACAGGCAGGGTCTCCACTCTGGGCTTCGACCCGAGGGACCTCGCTGATATCACTCCGGTCGAGACGCCCCTCGAGGCCGCACAACGCGACGGTGGACCCTCATCCCATCATTGGGAACGAGCACAACTTCCCGGTGATGGTGACGGATCCGCCGCTCGATCGCCCCGAAGATGCGGTGCAGCACTTCCTGTCGGGCCGGCGGCTCCGCTGGGCCGGTGCGGGGCCGCTGGCACTGCGCTGGGAATGGGCGCCGCTCGAAACGTGGGGCCCGCACGACCGGGCCGGCATTGCCTACCTCGCTGGCCGCCCCGTCATCTACGTGCAGGTTGTGCTCGAACTCGATGCCACCTACGCGTTGAACGGTTACCGGATCTGCGCCACCGACCTGGGGGGCTGAGCGCCGGGCCGGCCCCCCGCTCAACCGACGCGGCGGGTGAGGAAATCAGTGACCAGCGCGGCGAGTTGGGCCGGTAGATCGAAATGCACCATGTGGCCGGCATCGAGGGTGTGGTGTTCAACGTCGGCGAACAGTGCGAGGCGGCGGGCCTCCTCCCCGGCGGACATGGGCCCGTCGAAGTCGGGGCCGGGACGCACCGCCATGGTGGGCTTCCACCAACGCTCCCAGGCCTGGCCCCCGGTGATGACCATGGTCGGGCAGGTGATGGTGGACCAGGTTTCCTCGAAGCGCTGCCGATCGAACACCGCGGACCACTCCCGCACGTGGGGATCCCATTTCCACACCAACCCACCGCCGGGGGCCGCTCGGGTGCCGACGATGGCCAGTTCGGCCACCCGGGTGTCGCTAAGGCCGGGGTGGGCCGCTCGCAGGCGCTGGCGGGCCACCTCAATGCCGGCCATGGGCGGACGGGTGGGATCGCCCATGAGCGATTCGATCTGGGCCCGGCGGATCAGCTGGCGACCGGCCGGCTCGTTCTCACCGAAGCGGGGCGGCGGTCCCAGCCCCTCGACCATCACCAACGCCCCGGGCACCTCGGGCCAGGTGCCGGCGAAGATCGAGGTCACGATGGAACCCATGCTGTGACCGAACAGGACCGGGCGGTGCAGGACCAACTGGTCGATCACGATGCGCAGGTCCGACACGAAGTGGTTCACTGTGTACCGACCGGTATGGCCGGAGTCGCCGTGGCCCCGCAGATCGAAGTTCAACACCCGGAATCGCTCCGACAGCGCCGCCGCAACGGGGTGCATTGACCACGCCAGGTCTGTCAGCCCGTGCAACATCACCAGCGGCGGGCGGCTGTCATGCTCACCGCCGTAGTCCCAGCCGGTGAGTCGCACCGTCGGCGCGTCGATCACGATCTGGGTTGGAAGCGCCACGGCGACCTCGAGTTGCTGCGGCCGGGGCCGTCACGGATTGCGAACGATGAACGGCATCGGACGCTAGCCGCTGCGATCGCCCCCGGCCGCGCCAGACCCGCGATAGGGCTGGGTGGCGGTCGGGTAGGTGGCCGGTCGGCGGCTCAGCGCTGGTGGTGGGCGGCTTCGAG
>JANPEN010000128.1:0-15938 GCA_031422955.1 Acidimicrobiia bacterium | reverse complement strand
GCAGCCGTGATCCGCATGAAGACGATGAAATCCGTTCGGGTTCGCACAATGAAACGGTCGATGTCAAGGGCGACGATGTCCAGCGCTCTGACGTCGTTGCCGTCGAAGCGGAGGGACAGCCCGTGAACATCTTTCGCGCTGTCGTCGCGGTCGACCCGAGGCGACTGGCCGTCCCGGCGGTGCCCCTTCACATTGGAGAACCGGGCGAGCACCGTGACCTGACCGGCTCTAAACAGCGGCGGTGGTCCCGTGCGACGAAAGCCAGGGTCCACGCAGAGGACGCCTCGGGCGAACGAACCGTGGGCGTTGTTGGCCCGCTGACCCTGGCGTTGCTTCCAGGCCTCGCCGCAGCCGCCACCGGGACGAGTTGAACCGAAGAGGAGATCGATGACGTCGACCAGGCGAGCGCCGTCGTCGGAGGTGAACTCGAGGGGGCTGCGATCCTCCTTCGTCAGGTTGTCCCGTTTGGGTCCGCGGAAGGCGCGCGGCAATCTTCGCACGACGCTGATTTCCACGCTGACGAGCACCGCCACCGCCAGGCGTACCCCGGCCAGAACGTCGTCCGGTCCACCCTTGAACCAGAAGAAAAACACCCCGAAGGCGGCGACTAAAGCGAGGGTCCACTGGATCGGACGGAGGTCGCGAAGGGGGGCACCCAAACGCCACACCCCGACTCCAAAGAGGAGCGACCATGCGACCCCTCGCACGTCGCGCCCAGGAACACCGAAGGCGATCAGCCAGAACGACACCGAGGCGACCGTAGCCACCGTGACAAAGCGCAGTATTCTAGAGAACCCGCTGGTGGGCTTTTCAAGAAAACTTAGCCAGACCAACGCGGAAACCAGCGCGGCGATGATGATCCCGGCGATCCGCCATGTGTCCATGTACTTGCCTCCCCCGATCCCGTAGCGTAGCCCGGCTCTTTGGGAAGGGATGGGACGAGTTGGGCGAGGAACATTCGTTGGCGCGCTACTATCCCCCACAGCAGCACCGGAGTAGGGCCAATGAGCAAATCCATCCAGGTCGGCCGAGTCGGTGAGATCAACGTCCTCACTGCGACCAAGCGCTGCAGGTGGCTCGCGCAGTGCTTCAACTTTTGGCTGCTGCGGCTACCCACGTGGATCGTCAACTTCCTCCACCGAGTCGATCTACCGCTCATCTTCCAGCGTCTGAACTTCCTGCACACCGCTCATTTCGCCAAGATCGACCGGTTCCCCGACTTCGGCCAACCGCGGGAGACGGGAGAACTGCGCTGGATGGTGTTCTGTGGCAACTTCAATCAGGGCTGGGATCCCTATTTCGAGGCGTTCGTGGACATGCTGGCCGGCGGTGTGCGTACCGCGTGGGGAGCGTCGCTCGACTATCCGAAGTTCCCAGCCGTCGGCACCCGCAACCAACTGCTCACCTGGCTCGACAAACGCCTCGTTCCGACGGATCACTACTACTGTGCCTACCCCAACGCCTCCGCGCATGACATCAGGGCCGCCATCCGAGTCAATCGCGAGTTGCGCAGTTTCGTCGCCGATCACGATCCGACGAAAACCAGTGCTGCGGTGCTGGAAGCCGGGCTCATGCAGCTGACCAGCAGCTTCCAGCATTGCCTGGCGCCGCGCGCTGAACGGGATGGGCCTGTTTGGGAGGAGGAGCCCACCGACTTCGCGCCTACGCCCACGGGCTGTAGCGGCATGAGCGGCTTCGTCGCCCTCCTGCCGATCAAGCAAAACGGGGAAGCCGATATGCGAAGGGCAGTAACGGAACTGGGTTCGTTGTGCCAGAGTCCCTTCCGGCATATCGGCGGCACCCACTTCGCGCGCTTGGCGGTGCTGGGCCCCGAGGCGTTCGTCTACCCGGACCGTACGATCACGTTGAGGTCCGCGTGGTTACTCCTTTCAGTCGACTTCGACGGTCAGTTCGGCGAGTCGGAGTTCTCCGCCCGCCGCATCAAGGAGTCGGAGTTCCGCAAGTACGCCGGTCGTCTCGGTGCCTGCCAAGCTCTCAAGCCGGTCTGGAAACATTGTTTCGGCTACTCGGAAAATCGAACCGAGTTCGAGGGGTGGCTCTGGACGGGAGTGGTCAAGCGATTCTTCATGTACCGCGACTATCCGGACCGGACGTTGACGGAGGCCACCGATGCGCTACGCACACTTGACCGGCTCCAAAAGCTGCTCGTCGAAAGGCCTGTGAACGCTCCCGGCGTAACGGACTTCCTCTTAGCCCTGCGCTATGGCCCATAGGCCGCTCATCGGCGGAATCACGAAGTACTCGCCGCCGCGGGTCCGTACGAATGGACGGTCGAGCGAGGCGACCGCGGGCCCGTCGCGGTGGTGGATGACGACCTGGCGGCTGCCGTTCCACGATCCCGCGATGACGTCGGGGGCTGAGCCGACTCGGAAAGGGTTACCGTCGTTGAGCCACTGGCTTTGCACGAACTCGAACTGTCCTTCGATCCGAGCGTTGATGGCGACGAAGATCAAGCCCTCGCCCTCGCCGTCGGCGTCGAGATAGGGCATCCCCCTTCTGATCATGCGTCGTCGATGCGCTGGCACGCCGTCGAAGCCAAGCCCGTCGCGGGGGTTGGACCGGCGCACGTGGGCCGTCATCGGACATTGGAAGCCCTCTGGGTCGGCTCCGAAGGTGAAATCGTTGAGCGGGTCACCGGCACGTGCCCTCGACCAGGCCAGCGGCGTGCCGTCGGGGTATCGGCCTACCAGCCTGGCCTCGACGTCGTCGCGCAGGGCGGGATGAGCATGGGCCACCTCGCCACTCCAGCGGTGGAACCGAGCGACGTCCTGTTCGAGCTTGCGGACCACGAGAAACGTGGCGCCGCGAAAGATCTCCTCGGGCTTTGGCATGGGGGTTACATCGTCGCCTTCGTCGGTCTCGCCAAGGATGAATTCGCCGAGGGCGATCGGCTCCCAGACCAGTCCCCGCTTGCGGCGCACGAGCTTGCCCCCGCCGAACCGTCTTGGCTCGTTCGGGTGCACCCGCTCAATCCACGGTTGGCTCACCCCATCGACGAAACCGAATGGCTCCTCGCCGTTGCGTGCCCTCATGGGCTCATACACCCGTACCGACAGGGCACCCAGAAGATTTTGGAGAGCCGCCACCGCATCCCCCATGCCCTGTTCGTCAACAGCCAGCAGCCAGAAAAGAACGTGGAGATCGTCAGCTTTCCAACTCAACTGCCAATGCTCGGGGTCACTGCGGCCGACGTCGCCGAGGACATCGGCCCGCGCCCTCATCCCCTCGTGGAAGGCGTCGGGCGTCGTCGACTGCCACTTGTACTCGACCCCCAGCTTCTGTAGTCCGCCATGCGTGAAGCCGACGGTTATGGTGAACCTGCGTCGAGGCCCGCCAGTGGGCAAAGGCCTGGGCAGCTCCGGGCGGACAACGCCGGAGTCGAGGGCTTTGGTGAGCGCGTGGCGAAACGCGGCCACGTCATTGATGGCGCACCCCGCCAGGAGGCCATGGGTCGCCGCCGAGCGACCGTAGATGACATTCTCCTGGAGCTGGGTCACGTCGAAGGCCAAGTTGAGCCGACCTCGCCGAAAGTGGAACATGGTGATGGCGACCGCGACAATCCACGCGTACCCCGCTCCCCACAGCAGGCGCTCGGCGACCCCGACGAGGTGGCGGTGGTCGAGCTGGGCCAGGACCATGGCCAGAACAACGATCGATCCGGCGGCCGCTGACCCGGCGAACAACCCGCCGCTGAGGGGCTTCAGCCGACGGTAGAGCCCGTCGGTGGGAAGCTGCTGCCACGCCGCTAGGGGCAACGCCACAATTGCGAATGCAGTGATCAACGCCAAACCGAAATGGATGATCCCCGACAAGGGGTCTGGATCTCCATTGGCCGGCGGGGCAACACAGCTGTTTGGGCAACGAGCCACCCCGATCAGGGCGGTAGCCAGAGTGGCGAGAACGAGAAGCGTCTTTGCGACCGCACCCACTGGAACGCGGCGTTGGACGGACAGGGTAAACAGGCCGAGAAGCACGGCGATCACCACGTTGACGACCGTAAACCAAACGCCTACCCGGTCGCCGCGATCGCCGAGCTGGCTCATGGTATCGCTGAGGTGACTATAGGCGCGCCCGCCGATGCCGCGCGAGCTCGGCTGCGCGTTAATGTACGCCGCTCCAGCGATCACGTAAGCGGCCAGGACGATCGGAGCGAGCACGCCGGCGACCATGCCTGCGAAGTCGACCGCCTCCGCCCGACCTGTGTGAGTACCGGTCTTCGCCATAGCGCCTCCCGAACTTTCGAAGCATATCCGAAGTGCTTCAGGAGCGCTCCGGTGCGTGAGGGTGATGTTCATCAGCGGGGCTTGCGGCTCGACTTCACCCGCCGGGCCGCTTGATTCGATACGTTACGACCCACATGTCCAACGACCACGCTCAACCACCACCGTCGCCGACGCCATCACCATCGGAACTGTCCGGCGTCGCTGAGCGTCTGCACTACGTGTGCCACGAGGGCGCCGGTCCCTTCGCTCTGTTGGTGCACGGCGCGCTGGGCAGCCGCTCCTATTGGGCGGACAACGTGGCCGCCTTGGCCCAGGTCTGTCGACCGGTGGTGGTGGAGTTGTGGGGCCACGGCCGTTCACCGAGTCCGACGCAGATCTCCGCCTACCATCCGGAGGCGTATGTCGAGCAGTTCGAACGGATTCGTGAGGATCTGGGCGCCGAGCAGTGGGTGACCATCGGGCAGTCCATGGGTGCCGCCCTCACCCTTCGCTACGGGCTCACCCACCCGGAGCGGGTGTTGGCCCAGGTGGTCACCAACAGCTCCTCCGCCTTCAGTGAACCTCAAGTTTGGTTACGAACCCAGTCCAGCACCGCTGAGCCGTTCGCGGATCAGGTAGAGCAACGGGGAACGGGGATTCTGGCCGATTCGTGGGTGAACCCGGGGCGTTCTCGCCGGGTCAGTGCCGAGACCCGAGCCAAGCTGGCCGAGGAGTTTTCCGAGCACCAGGCCCTGGGTATCGCCAACTCGCTGCGTTACACCAACGGCGGGTTGCCAATCGGTGATCGCCTCGCCGAGGTCCGAGCACCGACGCTGCTGACCCTGGGTGTGGACGAGGAAGCCTTCGCCGCGTTGGTGCCACGAGCGCGGCTGATCCCCGCGCTGGAGGTGGCGGAGATGGCCGCCGCCCATGCGGTCAACGCCCAGGCCCCCGGCCCGTGGAACGAGGCCGCGGTGGCCTTCCTGCGCCGGGTACTCCCCGGGTCGACAGCGGATGAAGGGAAACGACCGTGAAACGCACACTCGTAGTAGGAGGAACCGGTCCCACCGGTCCCTTCATCGTGAACGGGCTTCTGCAACGAGGCCGCCAGGTGACCATCTTCCATCGCGGCACCCACGAGATCCCCGAGATTCCCGACCAGGTGCACCACATCCACGGAGATCCTCATTTCATCGAAACCATCCAGGCCGCCCTGGCCGGCCACCACTTCGATGAGGTGATCGCCACCTACGGGCGCATCCGCTTGATCGCGGAGGCTTTGGCGGGCAAGGTCGAGCGGTTCATCTCTATCGGCGGAGTGGCCGCCTATCGCGGGTTCGGCAACCCGCGTCTGTTGCATCCGCCCGGCTTGACCACTCCGGTACCGGAGAACGCTCCGCTCGCTCACGATGGGACCGAGGAGCGCTTCGGCCTGCTCATCGCCCAGACCGAGCAGGCGGTGCTGGCCTATCACCCGAGCGGCACGGTGTTCCGTTATCCCTACGTCTATGGTCCATACCAGTTGGTACCCCGAGAGTGGAGCATTGTGCGCCGGGTGCTCGACGGTCGGCCCCACATCCTGCTGCCCGATGGCGGGGCCAGCCTGTCCACCCACGGTTGGGCCGGGAACTTGGCCCATGCCGTCCTGGCTGCCTTCGACCAGCCGGAGGTGTCCGCCGGCAAGATCTACAACTGTGGAGACCTGCAGCAGCTGACCGTGCGCCAGATCGTCGAGGTGGTCGCAGAGGCCCTCGGTCGCCGCATGCGCACCGTGTCCATCCCGTGGGAGGTGGCAGGACCGGCCAAGAGCCTGAGCCTGGGCGGGCGCTACCACCAGGTGATGGACCTGTCGATGCTACGTCGTGACCTCGGCTACACCGATGTGCTCGACTCCACCGAGGCGCTGGCTCGCACGGCCCGTTGGTATGTCGACAACCGCCCCGATGCCAGCTACGAGGAACGGCTGGGCGATCCGTTCGACTACGAATGGGAGGACCGCATGGTCGATCACGCTGCGGTGGCGCTCGGCGGCTGGCAAGGGGTGGCCGGGCCGACCCACGTCCCAGCCTCCGGCGAGCGCTCTGAGCGCAGCCCAGGATTCCGGCCTCATCCCTACGCCCATCCCAAGGACGCCAACGAGGCCCGGGACCACCGCGGTCGCTGACCGGCCGGCTCGGGTCGTGGAGTGCAACGGAAGCGAATGGGCCGACCGAACAAATGGCCTCCCCGACGGTATCGCTACTGGGCGATGGAACGTTGGTAGGCGCGGATGGCCAGCGGTGCGCACACTGCCACGATGGCGACAATCCATAGCACCGTGTAGGCGGCGGGATGGGCGATGGGCCAGGGGTCGCCGGGTTGCACGGGGGTGTTGGGGTTGCCGAACTGCATGCGCAGGGCGTCGGAGAGGGTGGTGACGGGGTTCCACTGGGCGACCGTTCGCAGCCCTGCGGGCATGGTGGAGGTGGGCACGAAGGTCGAGGCGATGAAGGTGATGGGAAACAGCGCAGTGAAGGTGACGCCGGTGACGCCTTCTGGGGTAGCGATCACGCTGCCCAACAGCACCCCAACCCAGATCATGGCGAAGGCGAAGCCGATGAGCAGGAGGTAGCCGCCAATGGCGTGCATGATCCCGGCCCGTATACGCCAGCCCACCACGAGCCCACACAGCGACATGAGGGTGATCGGGAGTAGTGCTTTGATCAGGTTGGCGATGGCATGGCCGCCCAGCACCGCCCCCTTGGCGATGGGCAAGGAACGGAATCGGTCTATGGCTTGGTTCTTGCGGTCATTGGCCAAAGACATAGCCACCCCGAAAGCGGTGAACACGATGGTCTGGGCGAAGATCCCGCCCATGAGGAACTCTCGGTAGTTGCCCCCGCCAGGCACGTCGATGGCGCCGCCGAACACGTAGGCGAACAACAGCACGAACATGATCGGCTGGATGGTGGCGTCGCTTAGTTGTTCGGGTTGGCGGCGCATGTGGATCAGCCCTCGCCGGGCTACGACGAAGGCATCGTGGAGAAATCCCCTGGATGGATGCGGTTCTACGGTGGTGGCGGGGAGGTAGGAGTTGGCGATCGTGGTCATGCTGAGACCTCCACGGCGGGGTCGGCGGGTGCGCCGGTCAGGGTGAGGAACACTTCGTCAAGCGTTGGTTGGCGAACGCTCAGGTCGTCGATGGCGATGTTCTGCTTACGTAACGCCTCAGCCACCGAGATCAGTGCTTCGACGCCGCTGGCGGCGGGGGCGGTGACGGTGCGAGCGGGCCGGTCGATGGTGGCGGTGGTGGCCGTCGCCGCGCTGAGCAGGCGGGCCGTTTCGGGCAGGTCGGTCGGCTCGACCACCACGATTTGCACGGTATCCCCGCCGACGTCTCGCTTGAGCGTACGGGCGTCTCCTCTGGCGATCACCCGGCCGTGGTCGACCACCACGATGTCGTGGGCCAGGCGCTCGGCCTCATCGAGGTACTGCGTCGTCAACAGCACGGTGGTGCCCCGATCAACCAGGCGGTCGAGCACTGCCCACAGCTCTATCCGTGCCCGCGGGTCGAGCCCGGTGGTGGGCTCGTCGAGGAAAAGTACCTCTGGTTCCGCGACCAACGTGGCGGCCAAGTCCAGCCGGCGGCGCATACCCCCGGAGTAGCCCGACACTCGCCTTTTGGCTGCTTCGGTGAGGGAGAACTCCTCCAACAGTTCATCAGCGCGGATGGCGGCGCGACGGCGGCGGAGCTGGTGCAGTTCGCCCAACATGATGAGGTTCTCTCGGCCGGTCAACACCGGATCGACGGTGGCATCCTGGGCGGCGAGGCCGATACGACGGCGAACCTCGCCCGGCTGGTCGATCACATCGAAGCCGGCTACTCGGGCTCGACCCTCATCGGGCTTGGTCAGGGTGGTGAGGATCCGAACGGCGGTGGTCTTGCCGGCTCCGTTGGGGCCCAACACGGCGGTCACTGTACCGCTGGGTACGGCCAGATCGGCGCCGGCCAGCGCTACCGTTTCGCCGTAACGTTTGACCAGCCCGTAGGCCTCGATGGCCAGGCCGCTGCGGTGGCTCTCGCCGAAGCTCTCGTGCATGTGTCTTCTCCAGGTCCTAACAATTCGATCGATCGCTCGGACGGCCGGACCGGTCCACCCCCTCGATCGGAGGGGTGGAACTTCGAGTCTTGCCGGCGGCGCGGCGGGTGCCAACCCAATTTTGACGACGGGTCTTGCTCGGCGCTCGAGCGGTGGGCGGCCTCGGCACCCCCACGACCACCGCCCTCCGCGGGCGGCGACGGATCCTACCCCGTCATGCTGAGCGGGGGTGGCAGCTGCGGCTCGCGCCGTTCAAGACTTAGGTTCCAACGCCGTGGCAGACTGTCCGATGCGCCGTGCCGTGTCGTGCAGGATCGAAGCCGAGATTCGGGAGGCGGACGGGTCCGCCGCACTGGTGCTAGCAGTAGCGCCCGCCGCGGAGGCTGCCGTCGTGGCGGAGTCCTTGGTGGTGACCCAGGACGGCATGGACCTGCCGGTCCTCGAGCTGGCCGACGACCACGGGGGGCGGCTGCATTGCCTGACCAACGTCAGAAACGGTCGGTTGGCGATTTTCTATAAGGCCACCGTGGCCGGCCGAGCGGCGCCGCCGCCCGCCCGTGAGATCGACCTGATCCACTACCGCCGACCGAGCCGCTATTGCGAATCCGACCGGCTTCCGGGTTTCGCGGGTGACGAGTTTCGTGGTCTGCGCGAGCTGCCGCTGCTCGATGCCGTGTCGAGCTGGGTCGGGACCCGCCTCGCCTATGTCGCCGCGTCGAGCCGTTCGACGGACGGGGCGGTGGCCACGTTGCTTGCTCGGCAGGGCGTGTGCCGCGATTTCGCTCACCTTGTCATCGCCATCCTCCGCAGTTGCGACACTCCCGCACGGCTGGCCGCGGTGTACGCGCCGGGCCTCTCGCCGATGGACTTCCACGCCGTCGTTGAAGCGTTCGTCGAGGGCCAATGGCACGTAGTTGACGCCACCGGCCTAGCGCCGCGTCACGCCATGCTCAGAATCGCCACCGGACGCGACGCGGCCGATGTTGCCTTTCTAACCTCCGCCGGCTGTTGTGTCGAACTCTCCAGGTTGGAGGTCGCGGCCGCCACCGACGGCCCGCTCCCCACCGAGGACCCGGTGCTGCCGGTGCAGTTGGGCTGAGCCTGCCGGTGGGTCGGGCGCAGCCTGGAACGGCACCCCCGCACCGCGCTCGGTGTCCCTGGTCTGGATGCGTCACGCGCTTCGATGCCCCGCGCAATCTCCCACGACCCCGGGTCGCGGCGGCGCAGAACCCCCCGGAGTCGGTTGGCCCGCGAACCGTCACGCTTGCTACTGGCGTTCAAGCCATCGTTGCAGTGTGTCGGTGGTCCACGTGGCGACGCCGGTGCCGAGGAAGTCGTTATCGTTGGTCCAGATGCCGGCGGTCAGGGCGAGCGCGCTCCCCACGACCGGCCAATCTGTGGGATCGCGTAGGGATCGGGCCCGGGCCTCGTTTTCGAGCGCGGCGTAGATGGCTTCGTCCAGTATGAAGATGTTCGCCTCGATAGCCGCCGTGCACGCCGCGGTGAGTTCGTCACCAATGCTGCGGTCCAGTCCGCGGCGCCGGATGAACGCGGCGATCCGCCGGGGCAGCTCGACTCTGGCCTCACGCCACATCTGCTCGGGTAGGAACAACTCGAGTCGGTCCTCGCCCAGCCGCGCCCTCCCCGAGGCCCGTAGAAGTTCGCCGACGAGGACGCTGGTGTCGACCACGAGCCGCATCAGCGCGAGCGGCGCTTCGGCAATAGCTCGCGAACGAGATCGTCTTCGTCGAGCCCACTGCGAGCGACGAGGTCATCGACAAGCTCGCCCAGCCGACCGAGCGCCTCGCGGCCGGCACGACGGTCCTTGGCCATGATCGGCACGAAGAAACCGATCGGCTCTCCGTGTCGTTCGATGACCAGCGTTTCACCAGCCGAGAGGATGGCGCTTGCCTGATCCCTGAACTCTCTCACACCGATCGCTCTCACCCGCCACGCTCCTTATGTGACCACAAGTGTAGCCACAAATAAGGAACCTTTCAAGTGCTCTCCGAGACCTACGCGAGGTCGACGCGTAGCGGGACAGCGCGACTGAGGGTGTGGCCGACTGGCGAGGTGCCCACGACCTTGTCGTGCAACGCGGCGAGTTGGTCCTCGGTTGCGTCGCAACGCAGGTCGACGGAGACCTCGATGGCCTCGTAGCCGGCGTTGTCCTGAGCGAGGCCGAGGAAAGTACGCAAGTCGAGGTCACCCTTGAGCGCGATCCGAAGGCTCTCGATCGTGATTCCTGCGGCGGAAGCGTTGGCGGCATAGCCAACCGCGAGGCAGTTGCCGAAAGCGGCAAGGAGCTGCTCGACGGGGTTGGGTGCGGTATCGGAACCGCCGAGGCCCGCGGGTTCATCGGAGGGCAGGGGGGCGAAGTCACGGATTCGAGCTTCGGATCGAAATGCCCCCTGCCACGTCACCTCGGCCTGCCAGACGGTCGCCGCGGCAGCAGGATCGGCCTGAATCCGTCCGGCGAGCGCCCCGACGGTTTCGAGGTCGACGCCATTGCGAGCCGTTTCAGTCTTGTTCATTACGTGTGCTCCTTGAGTGCCATCCGGTAAAGCCGAGTTAACTGGTCGGGATTTGAACACGCGCGCCGCGTCGGAGACAAGTTCCGAAGCCGACGTCATACCGCCGACAACCAGACCGTTAAGGGCGCTGCAAACCATCTGGCCGACCACATCGAGGCAATGGTGAGCGAGGACTTCGAGCGGCGAATCGCCGGCTTCGACGAGACCGCCGCGGCTCACTGCTGCGCGACCCCGGGGCCTACTGATCCGTTCTTCGACACCCAAACCGCGAACACGCAAGTTCCTGCGCGAGCACGCGTCGCGAGGACCTGAACACGCCACCGATGTCGCCTTCGCCGCCGGCGGGCCCGAGGCTCAGTGCCCGCGGAACTGCGGCGGACGCTTCTCCCGGAAGGCGGCCACGCCTTCCTTGGCGTCGTGGGTGGCCCGGCCCCGCTCTACCCCCCAGTGCTCGATCATGGCCGCATCGCTGGGCTCGCGCCGCAGGTTGCGCAGCACGGCCTGCTTGGTCAACGCCAGGTGGGCGGTGGGACCCGCAGCCAGCTTGGCGGCCAGGCGGCGAGCGGCGGGGAGCAGCTCGTCGGGCGCGACAACCTCGGCGACAAGTCCGCTACTGACCGCCTCATCGAGTGGGATGTCCTCGGCCAAGTAGAGCCAGCGCAACGCCCGGCTGGTACCGACGAGCTGCGGCAGGGTCCACGTGATCAACCCGTCGGGGTGGATCCCGCGTTTGAGCCAGATCGGCAGCAGGCGGGTGTCGGAGGCGCAGATGCGAATGTCGCAAAGCAGAGCCATGGCCAGCCCGCCGCCCGCGGCCACGCCGTTGACGGACGCGATGGTCGGCTTCGGGACGTGCAACAGCTCCACCGCGGTACTGAACAGCGGTTCCGGACCGCTCGTGGGCCAGGGGCGCTGGTCCGCGTCGGCTAGATCCGCCCCCGAACAGAAGGCGCGGCCGGCGCCGGTCAGGACCAACGCCCGACCGTCGGGATCCGCGGAGAACTCGCCCACGAAACGGCGGATCTCGTGACGCATGGCGCCGTTGAAGGCGTTCAACTTCTGCGGACGGTTGAAGGTCATCTCCACCACGCCGCTGTCGCGGTTGGCAATGAGCAGGGTCTCGTAGTCCTCGTAGCGTCCCATGGCCCGGGATGGTAGAGGCCGGAGGTGACAGACTGTGGGCCAACGAAAGGTCGGCCATACCGATGGGTCAGCGTTTCCCCTTCCCTGACAACCCAACGGGCTGGTACCGGGTGGCCTTCGCCGATGAGGTCCGCCCCAACGAGATCGCCTCGCCTACCTACTTCGGCTTGGACCTGATCGCCTTTCGGACGGAGCACGGCACCGCCCACGTGATGGAGGCGCACTGCCCGCATCTCGGCGCCCACATCGGCGTGGGAGGCTGCATACGGGACGGCACGGTGGTGTGCCCGTTCCACAACTGGCGCTTCGATACCGACGGCCGCAATGTGGAGATCCCCTACCGCCGTGGCCACAACGGGGAGCCCGAGGTCAACCGGCGGGCCTCCTTGCGGACCTTTCCCGCCCGTGACTGGTGCGGCATGGTGATGGTCTGGTTCGACGAGCAGCGCCAGGACCCGCAGTGGGAGCTGCCCCATCTGCCCGAGATGTCCGATGAGACGTTGCTGTGGCACGCGCCAGCGGCGGCCCGCTGGCGTATTCGCACCCACCCGCAGGAGATCCTGGAGAACACCGTGGACATCGCCCATTTCCAGTTCGTGCACGGTGTCTCCTCCTTCGGGGAGCTGCACTCCACCGAGAACGGCCCGATGCTTTCCACCACGGCGGACTTAACCCTTACCACACCGCGCGGTCCGGTGAAGGGGGCGGTGGTCAACGAGATGTGGGGCCTCGGTATCGACATCAACCGGGTGATCGGGGTCGGCAAAGGCTGCACCGTGGTCGCCCTCACACCCGTGGACGGCGAGCACGTGGATGTGGCCTACGCGTTCCTGTCAGCCCGGGCGAAAGACGGTGAGGGCATCAGCCGGGTGGCAGAAGGCCACGTGCGCGACAACATCGCCCAGATCGAGGCAGACTTCCCGATCTGGGAAAACAAGGTGCACCGGCCCCACCCCAGCCTCGCCCAGGGGGAAGGCGAGATCCTGCGTTTCCGTACATGGGCATCAAGGTTCTACGCCACGGCCAGCTGAGCATTGTGGGGGCAGCCCCCAATTATGAGTAAGGGAGTAAACCAATGAGCAACGCAATGATCTTGTCGAATCACGATCTCAGCACGTTCAACGAGAACGGCTTCGTGGTGCCGGATTTTCGCTTCGATGAGGCGGTGATCGAGCGGTTGGCCGCAGCGACCGCCAAGCTCATCGCTGAGTACCCGCATCTGGCTGATCAACCGATCATCGGACCGCACCTGCCCGGCGGGGGCATCCACGGCTTGCGCAGCGATCCGGCCTTCCTCGACGTCGCCACCGATCCACGGCTGCTCGATCTGATCGAGGCCATCGCCGGACCGGATCTGATCCTGTGGAACTCGGTGATGTTCTACAAGCGGGCCCACGAAGGCCCGGTCACCCCGTGGCACCGAGACGCCTTCGCCTACCCGATCCAACCATTGGCCACCACCAGCGTGTGGATCGCAGTGAACCATTCCACCTTGGAAAACGGCTGTATGCGCTTCATTCCCGGTTCCCACGCCGCCCGCCAGGCCGGCGCCCACGACCACACCCCCAAGCCGGGCGAGATGTTCTCGGGCAGTCTGGACTCCAACGACTTCGACGCGTCGACCGCGGTGGATGTGCCGTTGGAACCGGGACAGGTCGTGCTGTTCGACGTGTTCACCATCCACGGCTCCCGGGCCAACCTTGGCACCGCCTCGCGGGCCGGCTTCGCCTGCCGTTACCTGCCCGGCACCAGCGTGTATCTCCACGACCAGGCGGAGGTGCGCGACCAGCCGGGCTACGGACACGAGTCACGCGCCCTGATGCTGGTCCGTGGCCAGGACCGCACCGGGCGCAATGACTTCGAGCGGGGTCACGCACGGGTGGTGGACGCCACCTGAGCGCTCAGCCCCGCGGGGCGGGCCGTACGAGACGGCCGGGTGTGTTGGTGAGGGCTTCCTCCACCCTGACGCCGTCCTGTTGGATGGGCTGGCCGTTGACCAGGATGTGGCGCATACCGGTGGGTGCGTCCGCGGTGAGGCGCTCTGAGCCGGCGGGGAAGTCCCGCACCCGCCGTACCGGGCCGGGGGCCACGGTGGCCGGATCGAACACGGTGACATCGGCCCAATGGTCGGGGCGCAGATAGCCGCGACCCTCGAAGCTGAACAGGTCGGCCTGCTGGCCGCTCAGCTTGCGGATAGCCAGCTCGATGGGCAGCGCACCGCGCTCACGAACCCAGTTGCCCAGCAGGTCCGTCGGCAGCGGGGCGTCGCACAACTGGCCCACATGGGCCCCGGCGTCGGACAAGCCCAGCGTGGTATGCGGCTCGTTGAGCAAGGTGGTGACACCCTCCACGTCGTCATTGGCGATGACGGCCTTGATCCGCATGAGCATGTCCGGTTCCGTCACCGCCAGGTCCAGCAAGGCGTCGAACGCATCGACCCCGGCGTCAGCGGCGATGTCGGCCAGACGGCGACCGATCAGCTCGGGATGGGCGTTGGTCTCCATGATCTCCATGGTTGACCAGCGCGGACGGAACGCCTTGGGTGCATTCCAAGCCTCCCGGGCCCGTTGGCGCCACGACGGGTCCGCGTAGGCGGCGCGGCGGCCTTCGAGGGTGCCGGCCATGAGCTCGGCGAACACGGGGTTGGTGTTGAACGTGAACGGTTCGACCATGGTCATGGAGAAGGTCAGCGGCCGGCAGCTGACCTGCAACCACACCTCGCCGCCGTCCGCCCAGCCCTGCCGGTTGATCTCCAACGCCTTGAGATGGCTGCCGTTGGGTGAGGTAAGCACCGCCGTGTACGTGAAAGGAATGCCGATCTGGCGTTGCAGCACGTAGTTGTCCCGCAAGGACAAGTTGTCGCCACCGTTGACGCCGATGATGCCCCGTCCGGTGTCCGCTACCGCCTTGAACAGCGTCTCGAGCTCGGCCCGGTCCGCCCAGCGGCTGGGGATGGGTTTGCCGTCCGCGCCCAGGTGGGTGGCGGCGAAGCTGGTGGCGAAACCAACCGCGCCGGCATCCATGGCGTCGCGGATGATGGCGGACATGCGCACCAGTTCCTCGGCGTTGGCCGGCCGACCGACCGCCTCATCGCCCATGGCGTAGAGCCGAAGGGCGGTGTGCCCGATGTAGGCGCCGTAGTTCAGCATCGTGCCGTGTCGTTCGACGGAGGCCAAGTACTCCGGGAACGTCTCGAAGTCCCACGGTACGCCCTCGAGCAGGGCGGCGGGGTTCATGTCCTCGACCTTTTCCATCGTGTTGGCGATCAGCGCGTGGTCCGTCGAGCGGATCGGCGCGAGGGAGAACCCGCAGTTGCCCGCCACCACCGTGGTGACCCCGTGGAAGCACGAAGGCGTCAGGGCCGGATCCCAGAACACCTGCGCGTCATAGTGGGTGTGGATGTCGATGAAGCCGGGCGCCACCACACAGCCGTCGGCGTCGAGGGTACGGTCCCCCCGCAGGTTCTGGCCGATCTCGACGATCTTGCCGCCAGCGATGCTGACGTCGGCGCGCTGGCCCGGTTGGCCGGACCCGTCGATGACGGTTCCACCCCGGATGACCAGTGTGTCGTTGTTTTGCTGCGTTTGACTCTGCTGCTGCATGCTCATCAAGGTCCCCCTGTGTTCGGCGTCTGCGTCGAGCGGGCGCCCTGCTGTTACTCGTGCTCGGATTGTTTGCGCCAAGCGTACGCCTGCGGGAGGGCCTGGCGCGCCCTCGGCCCCTAACCGGCGCGGGCCAGTGGTACGGCCCGGGGATGCGGGCCGTACCACTGGGGGGGTGTGGGCCTGGGAGGATTGACATCGCCCCACCCGGGAGGGGGGTGGGGGAGGGGCCAGATGGCCAGACCCCTCTTGGACCGCTACCGGTTCCTCGTTGTGGCCGAGTACCTGGCCGGGTCGGTGATCACCCGGCTGCTGGACGTGCTGGGCCCCGAGTTCATCACGGTCGAGCTGGCGCCA
>JANPEN010000127.1:0-25806 GCA_031422955.1 Acidimicrobiia bacterium | reverse complement strand
GCCTTCCTGGCCGGCGTGGCGGAGCATCGGGGTAAGCGTGTCCTCAGCCCCGGACGGTCCTTCCAACAGGCCCGGACCGACGCCCTTGATCAGCGTGCTGACGCCCTCGACGAGCACCTCGACATGGCCGCCATCGAACGCCTGATCAGCGTGGCAGACAGCCACCAGCGAACAGATAGCCACCACGGACCGCGGCCGAGCACTTTTGGGAGCACACGATGAGCACCGAACTCGCCGAGGTTTTGTCTGCGGTGCAATCCCGCGTGTCCTACCTGCGATGTCAGCAGGACGCCCCGCCAGCGGACGGGTGGATCAGTTGCGCCGCGCTCATCGCCAACCCGGAGTGTCTACGCGCCGAGATTGACGCCACCGCGCCGGGCCGTGGGACAAAGGACCCGCAGGTAGCCGCCTCCCTCTACACCCAGGCCTACGCGTTTCGGGTGCCGAGCGTCGCGGTTGCCGCCTTCGCCCTCGGACTGCCGGTACCGCAGACGTCCCCCGAAGTGACGGCCATTCGCATTTCCCGCCACCGCCCAGCCGATCTGGCGATCCTCACCCCGCGGTGCCGGGAGATCCCCGCCCCCGCGCTCGCCCAAGAACTCCTGGAAGGCCACCTCGGCCGTTTCGTGGTTGCCGTGCGAGCAGTGACAAGAGTTGGTGAGCGCCTGCTATGGGGCAATGTCGCCGCCTCTCTCGCCACCATCTTTCGCGCCGTGCAGTCCAACGGTGCACTCGGTGATCCCGCCGTCAGGGCCCGTGCCGCCGAATTCGAACGGGCCGCCTCGCCGTGGCTCGACGGTCTCGGCCACTACTCGAGCCTCGAGGCGCCGCCCGCGCTCGGTTGGTACTGGAACCGCACCAGCTGTTGCCTGTGGTATCAGACGACAAGCGGGTCCTACTGCGAGGACTGCAGCCTGCAGGACCCCGCCGATCTCGCCGCCCGGCGCCTCTCCGCCATCCAAGGAGGCACCTCCGCATGATCTGGTTCATCACCAACGTGGACAGCGAGATCCTCGCACTGCGCGTCGCCTGCGATTCGCTCCCTGACGGGTTCCCCTCGGTGCGCGCCGCCCAACCGTGGACCTTCGACGTTGGCCGCGACCTGTCCTCCGCCCGCTGCGTGATCGTGCGGTTGCTGCGCGGCCGCCGCGCCTGGGAGGACGGTTTCGATCAACTCCAGGCCACGTGCCGCGAACGCAACATTCCGCTGCTGGCGTTCGCAGGAGAGGCCGTGCCCGACGCTGAGCTCACCGCCCTTTCCACGGTGCCGAGCGCGATTCTCACCGATGCCTTCGCGTATCTCGTGAACGGTGGGCCGGCGAACTTCGAGCACTTGGTCCGTTTCGTGGCCGACACCGTGTTGTTGGAAGGCTTCGGGTTCGACCCACCGGTGACCATTGCCACCCACGGCGTGTGGAGGGCGAGCGATCGGACAAATCCCGCCGCCTCCCAAGGTGGTCCGGGCCCTCGCCCCTTGATCGGTGTCGTGTTCTACCGCGCCCACCTCGTGGCCGGTAACACCCAGTTCGTCACCGATCTATGCGACGCCATCGAGGCACGCGGCGCGGACGTCGTTGCCATGTGGTGCTACTCGTTGCGGGGCGACGCGGCCCAGCCGGTGCTCGATGTCCTCGCTGAAGCGCAACTCGACGTGTTGATCACTACGGTCCTCGCCACCGGTGGCTCCGCCGCGGGTGCAGGGATCACCGGCGGTGCCGGCGGTCTCGACGGGGACGACTGGGACGCCACCGCGCTGGCGGCGCTCGACGTGCCGATCATCCAGGCACCCTCGTCGGGGCAATCGATCAGGGACTGGATGGACAACCAAGGCGGGCTCGGGCCCTATGACGCAACCGCGGGGATCGCCATTCCCGAGTTCGACGGCCGGATCATCGGGCCGGTGTTCGCGTTCAACGAGGTCGTGGACGACGGCGAGGACCTTGGTAACGCGGTGCGGGCCTATCGCACGGTCCCTGACCGCGTCGAGCGCCTCGCTGGTCTCGCCTTGCGCTACGCCGGACTGCGTCGGACCTCAGTGGCGGATCGCAAAGTGGCCATCGTGCTCAGCGCCTATCCCACCAAACGCAGCCGTCTGGGCAACGCCGTCGGCCTGGACACCCCGGCTTCCGCCATGCGCCTCCTCGATGCCATGACCGCGGAGGGCTACACGATTCACCGTCGCCCCACCGACGGTGATGGCCTGATGGCCGAGCTCGCCGACGGCTTGACCTATGACGCTGAAACCCTCACTCCTGGCCAGCTTCAGGCGGCGCTCGGTAGCCTAGATACCGATCGGTACTGCGATTGGTTCGCGACACTTCCGCCGGATTCCCGCCGTGAGCTGGAGCAATCGGGGGGTCCGGCGCCGGGTACGCAACGAATCCACGCCGACCGGATGATCTTCAGCGGCGTCGATCTCGGCAACGTGGTCGTCGCCATCCAGCCGCCCCGTGGTTATGGCGACGACCCCGTCGCGGTGTACCACTCGCCGAACCTTGCACCCGCTCATCACTACCTTGGGTTCTACCGCTGGCTCGACGAGGTTTGGGGCGCGGACGCCATCGTGCACCTCGGAAAGCACGGGACGCTTGAATGGTTGCCGGGCAAGGCGCTGGCCCTGTCTGCGGGCTGCTGGCCCGATGCCGCCATCGGTGATCTCCCGTTTTTCTACCCGTTCCTGGTCAACGATCCCGGCGAGGGCGCCCAAGCCAAGCGGCGAGCCCACGCCGTGGTCATCGATCACCTGCTTCCCCCCATGACCCGGGCCGACAGCTACGACGAGACAGCCAAACTCGAGCAGCTCTTCGACGAGTACAGCCAGATCCAGAGTCTGGATCCCGCCAAGCTTCCTGCCCTACGCCAGCGGATCTGGGCCACGCTCACCGAGGCTGCCATTGACCAAGACCTCGGCTTGGCCGAGGCTCCGGAAGGTGACGAGTTCGACGATGTGATCCTCAACGTCGACGGCTATCTCTGCGGCCTGAAGGACGCCCAGATCCGAGGAGGTTTGCACACCCTTGGCGACCCGCCGGTGGGCGAGGGTCTCGTTGATCTGGTGCTGGCCATCACCCGGCTCGGCAACGGGCGGGTCGCGTCGCTGCGCACCTGCGTGGCGGCTGAACTCGGTCTCGATCACCAAGATCCAGCGTCCCTCGATGCGATCGAAGCACGCTGCCGAGTGCTGGTGGAGGGCGCCGCCTCTCGTGGCTGGCGGGTCGAGCACTCCGAGCTGGGGACCTTGCAGTGGGTGTGTTCCTGGCTGGTGCCAAACCTGCGCCGGGCCACTGATGAGATCGACAACCTGCTCGCCGGACTGCGCGGACGCTACGTGCCGGCGGGGCCGAGCGGCACCCTCACCCGCGGCGGCGCCCACGTACTGCCCACCGGACGCAACTTCTATTCCCTCGACCCAAAGGCGTTGCCCACCGAGCTCAGTTGGGAGGTCGGCAACAGGCTGGCGGACGCCATCATCGAACGGCACCTGGCCGAGGAGGGCACCTACCCCCAGACGGTCGGGCTCGTGTTGTGGGGCACCGCGCTGATGCGAACCCAGGGCGACGATGTGGCCGAGGCCCTCGCCCTGCTCGGCATCCGGCCGGTCTGGGAAGCGGAGTCGCGGCGGGTCACCGGCTTGGAAGCGATCCCGCTCGAGGAGCTCGGCCGTCCCCGCATCGATGTCACGTTGCGCATCAGCGGCTTCTTCCGCGACGCGTTCCCCAACCTCGTGCACCTGGTGGACGATGCCGTTGAACTGGCGGCGTCCCTCGACGAGGATCTCACGCAGAATTTCGTGCGGGCCCATGGCGGCGATGACCCCCGCGTCTACGGACCGACGCCGGGTAGCTATGGGGTGGGCATCCTCGCTGCCCTCGAGCAGCGGTCGTGGCGTTCCGATGACGACCTGGCCGCCATCTACATCGCATGGTCGGGATGGTCCTACGGGCGCGGCGGCTACGGGGTCGCCAACGAGGACGCTATGCGGCGCCGCTTCGCAGCCATCGACGTCGCCGTCAAGAACCAGGACAACCGCGAGCACGACATCTTCGACAGCGACGACTACCTCCAGGACCACGGCGGCATGATCGCCACGATTCGTTCCCTCACCGGCGCTGACCCCAAGGCCTGGTTCGGTGACTCTGCCGACCCGGCCCGGCCCTTGGTTCGTTCCCTCGCCGAAGAGGCGGCCCGCGTCGTGCGCACCCGAGTGATCAACCCGCGCTGGATCGAGGCGATGCAACGCCACGGGTACAAAGGCGCTTTCGAGATGGCTGCCACCGTGGACTACCTGTTCGGCTATGACGCCACTGCCCGAGTCGTGGACGACTGGATGTACGACAAGGTCACCGAGGCCTATGTCGCGGACCCCCAGATCCGCAAGTTCTTCGAGCAGTCCAACCCCTGGGCACTGAAATCCATCGCCGAGAAGCTCCTCGAGGCTGTGGATCGCCAGATGTGGAACGCAAGCGAGGAAGCGATAGCCACCCTGCACCAGGCCGTGCTCGAAGCCGAGGGCTGGGAGGAACGGCGGTGAGCCGGCTGCGCTTCTCAGCCGTGGTCGGCCAGGAGCCGGCCAAACTGGCATTGCTCATGGCCGCCACCAACCCGATGCTCGGCGGAGTGCTGTTACGCGGTGACAAGGGTTCGGCCAAAACCACACTGGCCCGAGGCCTGGCAGCGCTCCTACCGGGCGATGCGCCGTTCGTGGAACTGCCGTTGGGGGCCACCGAGGAGCGAGTCGTCGGCTCGCTCGACCTTGCCGCACTCCTCGTGGAGGGCGAACCGCGGTTTCGTCCCGGCTTGCTCGCCGCCGCTAACGGTGGCGTGCTCTACGTCGACGAGATCAACCTCCTCGCCGACCATCTGGTCGACACGCTTCTCGACGTGTCCGTTTCAGGGCTCAACCGGGTCGAGCGCGACGGGGTTTCCCACGCTCATCCCGCACGGTTCGTGCTTGTCGCCTCGATGAACCCGGAGGAAGGCGAGCTGCGACCTCAACTACTCGATCGCTTCGGTTTATCGGTTGCGGTCACGGCGTCGGATCGGCTGGCTGAACGGACCGAGGCCGTACGTCGCCAGCTCTCCGTCGAGCAACATGATGCTCAAGATGTATTCGCCGGCGCAGACCTCGATCTTCGCCGGCAAGTATCCACCGCTCAACAGGTGACGTGGACCGCCTCGGACGAGGTGGTCGACATCGCCAGCCGACTCGCCCTCGAGGTCGGCGCCGAGGGCCTTCGGGCTGACTTGATGCTGTGTCGTGCGGCCATGGCCCGAGCCGCACTTCACGACCGATCCGACGCCACCACCGAGGACGTCAAGGCGGTCGCGGATCTGGTGCTAGGCCACCGCCGGCGTCGCCGCCCGTTCGACGAGCCCAGCCTCGCGCCAGGCGAACTCGACCAGGCGTGGGAACGAGCCATCGCCGCCGCCGACCTCGCCGAGTCCGGCGTCGAAACCGCCGCGCCCGACCGACACGACGAGCCAGCAGGCCCGCAAGCCTTCAGCATTCCCGGTGATCAGCGCTCGCCGCGCACGGCCAACTCGGTCGGAGGATTCGGGACTGTCGTGTCCACTCGAGGCCGCTTCCTGCGCGACGAAACCTATGACGCGTCGCCCGGTCGCGCCATCGCCGCCAGTTCCACCGCGGTCGCCCTCGCCTCTCGCCGACTGCTCGACAAGGACCCCTCGGCTGCGCTCAGGACGGAGGACCTTCGGTCCGCCGTGCACGAGCAGCGTACGGGCACGCTGATCGTGATCGTGGTGGACGCGTCGGCCTCAATGGGAGTCGAACACCGGATGGCCACGACCAAGGCAGCTGTCCTCGGTCTGCTCGGCGACGCCTACCGCCGGCGCGGTCGCGTTGCGCTGATCACCTTCGGCGGTGATCAGGCGGAGCTCGTGCTGCGTCCCACCGCTTCGGTCGAGATCGCCCGTGCTCGATTGCGCGACCTTCGATCAGGCGGGGCCACACCCCTTGCTGCGGGTCTGGACCAGGCAACCTGCGTCGTCACCGGCGCGACCGGGGACCAGGCCCTGGACTGTACGGTCATCGTGGTCACGGACGGCCGAGCGACCTCCGGCGGTACCGATCCCATGAGCGAGGCACACGCGGCGATGCAACGCCTCGCCCGCACGGGCGCACGAATCGTGGTGCTCGATACCGAAACCGGGCCGGTGAGGCTCGGGCTCGCCAGCAAGCTCTCCGACAGCATCGGCGCCACCTACCTACCACTCGATGCCCGCAACGAAGCAGAGCTCGAACGAACAGTCCGATCCCTGTGAGAATGCCGCCGGAAACTCTGGCCGAGCGCAAGGAGGGCTGAGGTCTACGCTTTGGCCGAAGCGGTTCATCGGTCATGACCCTAGGTACATGAGGTCGTGGCGACTCCGCCAACGCAGGAGGGTTACATGGCTGAACGCACCTATAACCGCAGCACCCAGGACATCGGCAACGTGGTGGCGCTCGAACACGTCAACGTCACCGTGCCCGATCAGGAGCTGGCCGCGTTGTTCTACGTGACCGGGCTCGGCTTCACCCGCGATCCCTACATCGACTTCGGCACGTCGAACATGTGGATCAACGTCGGTTCCCAACAATTTCACCTACCGAAACGCGACGCGCAAGTATTGCGCGGCACCATCGGCCTGGTGGTGCCCGACGTCGACGAGCTCAAGGTTCGCATGAAGCGCCTCGAGAAGCGCTATGGCGAGCACTTGGCCAGCAGCGCATACGGGTGCGCCGAGAACGACGACGGTTCATTGTCGATCACGTGTCCCTGGGGCAACCGGCTGCACATCCACGGAGCCAGCGAAGCGTTCGGCGGTCTTCGCCTCGGCATGCCTTACGTCGAATTCGACGTGGCCGCAGGCAACGCGGTTGGCATCAGCCGCTTTTACGACGAACTCCTCGGCGCGCCCGCCAGGATCACCGACGTGGATGGCGCTCGCTGCGCCGAAGTGCGGGTCGGGCGCGACCAGCGGCTGCGGTTCAAGGAGACCAAGACCGAGTTGCCCGCTTACGACGGTCACCATATCGCCGTGTATCTCTCGAACTTCTCGAAGCCATACGGCGCGTTACTCGAACGGGAGCTCGTCACGATCGAAACCAACGAACACGAGTATCGATTCCAGGACATCGTCGACCTCGACAGCGGCAAGGTGCTGGCCACCGTTGAGCACGAGGTGCGCAGCATGTTCCACCCGATGTTCGACCGCGAACTGGTAAACCGCGACCCGCTCCAGAGCGTCTTCTCCTACCGGGCCGGGCACGACGCCTATGTGGGCGTGACGCACGGAGGCCGTGGTTAGTCAAACCGTCCGGCTGAATGGCCGTCAGACATTAGGTTGAAGCGGGCCAGTACCGGGCGGCAGATCGGTGCCCCCCCGCACAGAGCGATTCCAAACAACACCGCGAACGAGGAGCCTGCGTGAAGCAGACAGTGTCATGCACGTAGCGGTGATCGGGGCCACCGGCTATGTAGGTGGGCGATTAGTGCCCCAGCTCCTGGCGGCAGGGCACCACGTGCGTTGTGTGGCCCGCAACCCAAGCCGCCTGGATGGTGTGCCCTGGCGGGACGACGTCGAAGTGGTGGTGGCTGATGTGCTCGACCAAGCATCGCTCGAGGCTGCCTTCGAATCGATCGAGGCGGTCTTCTATCTGGTGCACGCGCTCGGTCAATCCGCCGATTTCGAGCTGACCGATCGGCTCGGGGCGGGGAATACCAGCCGGGCGGCTCAAACAGCGGGGGTCTCTCGCATCGTGTACCTGGGCGGCCTCGGGGAAGATGACCCGACCCATCTGTCGGCCCACCTAGCCAGCCGGCACGAGGTCGGTGAGGTCCTGGCCGCGGGATCCGTGCCGGTAACGGAGCTGCGCGCCGCGGTTATCATCGGCTCGGGCAGCGTGTCCTTTGAGATGCTTCGCCACCTCGTGGAGGTCTTGCCGGCCATGGTTTGCCCCCGGTGGGTAACAACCACGAAATGCCAGCCCATCGCCATTGCCGACGTGCTGTATTACCTCTGCGCCGTTCTCGAAAAGCCGGAGAGTTTGGGCCGGGTGCTGGAGATCGGCGGACCAAACGTTTTGACATACCGCCAAATGATGGATCATTACGCCGTCGTCGCCGGTCTGCGCCGGCGGATCATCATCCCAGTGAACGTGCTCTCTCCACGTTTGTCCTCCCATTGGATCAACCTGGTTACACCGCTGCCGTATCGCCTGGCCCGCCCGCTCGTCGACAGCCTCGTTAATGACGTTGTTGTGGATCCGGCGCGGGACATCGCCAGACTGGTCGAGCATGATGCATTACCGTTCGATGTGTCACTGCGCCGTGCCATGAGCCGAGTCCAGGATCTCGATGTGGCCACAGCCTGGATGGATAGCGCACCGTCCCGCAGCCCAGCGTCACCCATGCCCCAGGATCCCGATTGGTCCGGCGGCACTGTTTATCAGGACCGCCAAACCATCCTCACGGACGCCACCCCTGAGGCAATGTTTGCCACCATCTCCGGGATCGGGGGCGCCCGTGGCTGGTATGTGGCCAACCCGCTGTGGTCCCTGCGGGGATGGATCGACAAGGTCATCGGCGGCGTGGGTATGCGACGGGGCCGACGCCACCCCGATCAGCTGCGAGCCGGTGATGCCCTCGACTTCTTCCGGGTCGAGGCCTGTGACCCGCCCCGGCTGTTGCGTCTACGGGCTGAGATGAAGGTCCCCGGGGACGCCTGGCTGCAATGGGACGTCGCCACCGACGAGGAGACCGGGCGCACCACCCTCTGCCAACTCGCCCGCTTCCACCCCCGCGGTGTTGCCGGCCGGCTCTACTGGTGGGCACTGCTTCCAATGCACGCAGTGATCTGGCGGGGGCTCACCCGGCAATTGGTCGCCACCGCCGAAGCCCGAACAGCTCGGTAACTGTACTTGCTGCTGTGCTTGCTGCCCTGCTCGCTGTCGCTCCCAGGGTGTCAGCGGGTCGCTAGCGCTCCCACGCCGACCTGGCGCCCTCACGACAAGTGCAAGCACGGCTCCCCAGCACGGGTGGTGGGGCGCCAGCGCCAGCCCCCATCCAGGGGCAGCCCACGAACGGGCCCGGCCGGCGCCCCTCGCGCGGGCTGGAACCGGCGAACAAAGCCAAACCGCGCCCAACTACCCGAACCGGCCCGGCCAGGGGCTTTGAGCGGAACCAGGGCGGCGCTAGCGCCACAAAAAGACCTAGGGAACCCCCGCTTACACCACAGGCGGCGGCGCCAGGTCGGCGCCGCGAGCGCTAGCGAGCCGCCGACCCTCGGCGACCAACAGGGAGCCGAGCAGCAAACACAGCAGCAAACACCGTCATCCCGTGCGGGGGACGAGGCGGCCGTCGGCGAGGGAGGGGAGCAGGGCTTCGACTACACGAACCATGGCGGCAACCGCGTCGAGCAAGGATTCGTCACGGCCGACGGGAGGGCCGAGCAGCTCGATGCCCAAGAACAGGGCACTCACCGCCCTGGCCAGCTCGGGTAGGGGGAGCGCGGCGGCGATGGGCGAATCGCCAAGGGCTCGCTGCAAGGAGCGCTCTACCACGTCGATCCAGGCCTGGAAGATCACCCCGATCTCCTTGGCGAAAAGATCATCGGCGGCGGCGGCCGCCATGACTTGGGATAGCACGTGGATGGTGCCGCTGGAGACGTCCTCGCGATGCAGTTGGGCCCCCACCTCGACCAAGGCCGAGAGCGAGGCCACCTCGGCCATACGCTTCTCGTAGCGGGCCAACCGCTCTTCGCTCATCTGCTTCAGGCCGGCCAACACGGCCTCGTTGATGGAACCGAAGTGGTAATAGATCGAGGCCTGGTTGAACTCCCCGGTGCGAGCGATGGCCCGAGCGGTGGCTCCCAGCATGCCCTCGGTGCGGATGGTCTCGAGGGTCGCTTCGATGATCCGGGTGCGGGTCGCCTCGCTACCGGCGTTGGACCGACCCACCGCTCTGGCTCTCCCCCTTACCATCAACGCAGTCTCGCGCCCTAGCTCCCCCAAGCGAGAACCGAAGCGCAACACGGCCAACTAGCCTTCGACCATGGCTCGCAGCGCTGACTACAACTTCGTGCCCGGACCGGCAACGCCCCAGGTGGTGGCCACCGAGGGGAGCGAACTCGTCCTGGCCGACGGTCGCAGGGTGCTCGACGGCGGCGGGGGGGCCATCGTGGTCAACATCGGCCACGGTCGGCCCGAGATCGCCGAGGTGGCGGCGCGGGCCACCTCCACCATCGACTACGTGATCCCCCCCTGGTCCACCCCCTCCCGTCAAGCGTTGTGCGACCGCTTGGTGAGTTCTTGGTTGCCGGAGGGGCTCGACCGCATCGTGTTGACATCGGGCGGCTCGGAATCGGTGGACTCCGCCATTCGGCTGGCCCACGCCTACCACGTCTGCAACGGTGAACCCGATCGTTACAAGGTGATCGGGCGCTGGCCTTCCTACCACGGGGTGAATCTCGGTGGCCTGGCCGCCGGTGGGCATCGGGCCAGGCGCGCTGGCTACGAACGGCTACTGCTCGATTTCCCTCACGTGGTCTGGGACGATCCCGACGCGCTGGAAGCCATGATTGAGGCGCAAGGGCCCCAGAACATTGCCGCTTTCATTGCCGAGCCCGTCATCGGCTCCGCCGGCGGGTCTCTGGTGGCACCGGAGGACTACTTCCCGCGCGTGGCAGAGATCTGCCGTCGCTACGGCGTGTTGTTCATCGCTGACGAGGTCATGACCGGCTTTGGACGCACCGGGCGCAAGTTCGGCGTCGACCATTGGGATGTGGTGCCCGATGTGCTGGTCGGGGGCAAGGGCTTGGCCGGCGGTTACGCCCCTATGGGTGGGCTCTACGCCCGTTCCTCGGTCACCCAGACCCTGGCCGACAAGGGTCACGGCTTCATGTTCTTCACCTTCGGCGCCCATTCCTCGGCCTGCGCCATCGCGGATCGGGTGTTGCAGATTTTGGAGGATGAAGACCTGGTGGCTCGCTGTGCCAGGGTCGGAGCCGCCCTCAAAGAGCGCCTGGTCGACACCTTCGCCGATCATCCTCACGTGGCCGAGGTGCGGGGTCTAGGCCTGATGTTGGGCTTGGAGTTGGTGGCGGAACGCAACCCACATCGCTGGTTCCCCGCTGAGGCCCAGTTCGCCGCCGCGGTGGTACGTGAGGCACTGGCCCGCGACCTGTGGGTCTACCCGGCTGGATCGGGCGATCCGGTGCAGGACGCCATCATGTTGGGCCCACCCTTCACCATCTCCGATGCGGACTGCGACCGCCTGGTCACGGTGCTGGCTCGAGCCATCGACGCCGCCGCCGCCTCGCTGACCTGAACCCTCAGGGGCGCCGGGGCGGAGCCGGGCAGCAGCCCGCCGCGCAGCGATCTGGCCACACCCCCAGACTCGAACGTGCCGGCCGTAACGGCGCCGGCGCGGTGGGGTCCGCCTCGTGGCGGCGAGCCGCTTCTCGCTCTTCCATCAGGTCCACCACGAGAGCAACGAAGCGGGCGTCGGTGCCAACGGTGGCTGCCCGCACCGCCTCTATGCCCAGCACGGCGGCCCGGGGTATGGCCACGGTGTCGAGGTCGTACACCACCTCCAGGTGGTCGGAGATGAACCCGAGGGGAACCAGCACCACCCGCCGCACCCCCTCCGCCGCCAGCTGGGTCAGCCGCTCACCCACGTCGGGTTCCAGCCAGGGCACCTGCGGCGGGCCGCTGCGGCTCTGAAAGACGATCTCGCTGGTCACCGGCTGATCCAGTCCTGCGGTGATGATCCCGGCGGCTGCGGTCAGTTGGGCCTGGTAAGCGCAGCTGTTAGCGGCGGAGAGCGGCACCGAGTGGGCGCAGAACAGCAGGTGGGCTCCGGCCCCGGGGCGGCGACGATCGAGCTCGGACAAGGCCTGCTGGGTGCGTTCGATCATCGGCTCAAGGAAGCCAGGATGGTCGAAATAGACCCGTAGCTTGTCGATCTCGGGAGCGGAGGCCCCCAGAGGTAGGCGAGCCTGCTCGATGTCTTCAAGGTATTGGCGACACCCGGAGTAGGAGCTGTAGGCCGAGGTGACGAAGGCAGCCGCCCGCCCCACCCCGTCCGCCGCCATCTGGGCTAGGGCGTCGGATAGGAACGGATGCCAGTTACGGTTGCCCCAATAGATGGGGAGCCCCGTGCGACCCCGCCCGTCGAGCTCGGCCCGAACCGCTTCGATCAGGGCCCGGACCTGGTCGTTGATCGGGCTTCTTCCCCCGAAAGCAAGGTAGTGCTGCTCGACCTCGGCGAGGCGCTCGGGGGGTATGCCACGACCGCGGGTGACGTTGTCGAGGAAGGGCCTGACGTCGGAGGGCTGCTCGGGTCCGCCGAAGGAGACGATGAGTAGGGCCTGGAAACCCTCGGCGGAAGCGTCGTGATCGGTGCTGCTCATCAGCGAACGAGTCTGCTCGAAGGCAGGAGGTTGTGAGGAATTCCACCCACCCCGGCGTGGCGGGCGGCGATGGTGGCACAAGCCGATGACCTGCCCCGATAGCATGGACACGTCGGTCCCGGACCCGCCCAGCGGGTTCACCTGGTCAGACTGAAAGCTGGTCATGCCCGTCTCGTTGCGACTTCTCGATACCAGGCTGCTCGATATCAGGCTGCTCGATACCAGTGGCGCTGGGATCCGAATCCTTCGTCTGGTGGTTGCCCTCGTGGTTTCGTTGGGGGTCACCACCGCGGTAAGCGGACCCATGGCCTATCGGGCCCTGGAGTTCCGTCAAGCCCAACGCGAGGCGTTGGCCCTGGTCGAACCGGCGGGAGCGGAGCCGACCAGCGGGGCCGTGCTGGACGCTCAGGCCCGCGCGGATCGTCCCGCCTCCGTTGGTCTCGCCCCCGCCGGCCCCGCCGCCTTTCGGGTGGAACCACCGACGGCGGCTGACCCGCCCACCGTCGGTACAGGCCAGGCCGGAGGCTCGGTGAACAGGGAGACGACTGGGGATACAAACCCGATCACCCTGTCCCCGGCCGAACCGGCGCCGACCGGGACCACCGCGCCAGCGAGCACCGCGCCGCCCGACACCGCCAGCACCGCCACCGACGCCGCCAGCACGGCCGACACGGCAACCACGGCAACCGTGGCGGGGGCCCCACCGACGATCACGGCCGTTGGCGCCGGGTCCAGCGTGACGGTGACCGCTACGACCAGGGATCCGCTGGCAGAATTCAACCCCAGGCCGTCTTGTGACGATAAAGCCCAGGAACTGAACGTCGGCAACCAGTCGGCCTGCTCCGCTGCCAGCCCCTGAGCAGTTGGCGCAAGCCGAACCCGACGTCGTTGAATCTTCGAGGAAACGCTTCAGGAAAGAGGTGCTCTTATGACAAGGCGCGGTCTGAGTCGCATCCTGGTGAGCCTGGCCTTGGTGGTTGCGTCGCTGGCCTGGACCGGGCTGACGCTGCAGCGCACCGTGTTCGACGCCACTCGCTCCGAGCGCGTCATCGCCGCGTTGCTCGACAACCAAGCCGTGCGCGAGGCGCTCAAGCGCCAGCTCGTCGGCACCGCCGACGCCGCCCTCCCTGAGGAGGTCCGCGGCCAGATCACCACCGAGGAGCTCAACGGTGCCGTCGCCGCCGCCCTGGACGATCCCCGGGTGCGCACGGCGGTGGAACACGCCCTGGTCGACAGCCATCGTTACGTCATCGGCGAGATGGACAAGCCTCCGTTGTTGGACACCACCGTCATCGACGGGGTCCTGCGGGAGCGTCTGGCGGCGGTCAACCCCTCGGTGGCCGCCGCTCTTCCCCAGATCGAGCCGATCCGCCTAGCGTTGCCCTCGGCCGGGCTCAGCCCCATCGCCAAAGCGCGCCAGTTGATCCTCGACCTGACCCCATTACTGGCGCTGACCGCGGCCTGCGCCGCCTTGGCTGGTCTGGCCATCAGCCCGAGCAAGCCAAGGGTCCTGCGCCGCATCGGGTTCTGGGCGGTCTCGCTGGGCGCCGTGTGGATCGTGCTGCGCTTCGCCCTGCCCGCCCTGGCCGAGAAGTTGCTGGGTGACAGCGGCGTCATCCTGGCCGCGCTGGCCAAGGCGTTGGCCGATGGGATGGGCGGCCCCGGTGTAGTGCTCTTCGGCGTCGGTCTGGCTCTACTCGGCGTCGCCTCGCTGGTGGCCAGCATGCAGCGCAGCCTCTCCGCCGCCGAACGTCGAGCCCAACAAGGCCGCAACGAGGCCCGCGATCAGGCCCGCGATCAGGCCCGCCAGGCTCGCCGAGACCGGGACGACGAAGCCCGTCAACTCAAAGCGGCCGCCCGAGCCGCCAGCCGGCCAGCCCGACCCGCTGCCCCCCAGGGCGACCACCAGGGCCGGGCCGCCGACGTCGCCCAACCGACGGGCGGCCAGACCGCCGGAGAGCGCAGCTACACCGGCAACGGTTCAGCCCCCAGCACCGAGGATCCCGGCACCTACCGGCCGCGGAGTACCGGCGGTTCCCCGACTTCAGTGGTGGCCATGACTGGGCCCCATCCGGGCGCTCCGACGCCGAGCCACCCACCGGGCGCATCGATGCTGGGAGGGACCGCCCTGCCCGTGCCTCCCACGGTGCCCTCGCCCCCCGGCCAGAGCCGAACGCTGCCCCTGGCGGCGGGCGTGGCCGAAACCGGGGTGCTCGGCGTGAACCCGGCGGGGGTGAACCCACCGCTGGCCATTCCGCTCACCCGGCGCCAACGCACCCAGCCCGCTACAGCCCCGGAGCCGGCGGGACCGCTGGCCACGTCCCTGGCCACGTCGCTGGCTACGTCCCTGGCTACGCCCCTGACTAACCCGATGGACCCGGATGGGACGCCGAGCGAGCGTGCCCATCAAGCCGGTGCTCCAACGCAGCGCGAGACGGCCTCGGTTACTAGAGCCCAGGCGCCCAACGAATGGCTGGGCGGTTTCCCGATGCATCCGGGATCCCATCAGCCCATCGCCGGCCCCGCCCCTGCCCCCCCGCGTTGGGTGGAAGGGGTGGGCTATGTCTATGAAAAACCGCCCACGCCGGCGGCTCGATGGATCGACGGGCTCGGCTACGTCCTCGACTCGGATTAGCCATCCCGACCCCTGCGGCCGCAAGCTCGGGGACCCCACCGTGGGGCGCCGCCGAGCAGTACGCTCAGGCCGAGGCTGAGGCTGACCGCGCTCAGCAGCTGCCACCGAAAACAAGGAGCTCGCCATGATGAAGCAGGCGACACCCTACGAGCGTCTCACCACCCCGCTCGTACGTGACCACGGCGTGCTCCGGGCGGCCAGCTGGGAGGAAGCGCTGGATCGGGCGGCGGCGGGCTTCAGTCGGATCATCGAGCGCCTTGGGCCCGATGGGGTCGGCATGTTCTCCTGCTCCAAGGCCACCAACGAGATGAACTACGTCGCCCAAAAGTTCATGCGAGTGGCCATCGGCACCAACAACATCGACTCCTGTAACCGCACTTGACACGCTCCTTCCGTCGTCGGTCTGGCGACAGTGTTCGGGGCGGGGGGCGGTACCAGCTCCTATCGGGAGACCGCAGAGAGCGACGTCATCGTGTTGTGGGGCTCCAACGCCCGCAACGCCCATCCCATCTTCTTCCACCACGTGCTGGCCGCCGTGCGCCGCGGGGCCAAGCTGTTCGTGATCGATCCCCGGCGCAGTGAGACCGCGGCATGGGCGGACCTGTGGTTGGGCCTAGATGTGGGCACCGACATCGCCCTGGCCAACACCATGGCCAGAGAGATCATTGCCCGAGATCTGCACCATCGCAGTTTCATCGAGCGGGCCACCACCGATTTCGACGCCTTCGCCCAATCGGTGCAGGACTGGACCCTGGAGCGGGGCGAGGCGGTCACCGGGGTGCCGGCCTGGGCTATCGCCGAACTGGCCCACGCCTACGCTCGGGCCGATAGGGCCCAGCTGTGTTGGACCCTGGGCATCACCGAGCACCACAACGCCACCGACAACGTGCTGGCCCTGATCAACCTGGCCCTGCTGTGTGGCCATGTCGGCCGCTACGGCTCGGGGTTGAACCCGCTCCGGGACCAGAACAATGTCCAGGGCGGTGGCGATATGGGTGCCATCCCCAACCGGTTGCCTGGCTTTCAGGACCTGGCCGACGCCGAGCTGCGGGCCCCCTTCGAAGCAGCCTGGGATCATGCCATCAACCCGGTCTACGGCATGCACCTCACCGCCATGTTCGAGGCCATGGGCGAGGGCCGCCTGGGCGGCCTCTACGTGGTGGGCGAAAACCCAGCCCAATCCGAAGCCGATGTGGCTCACGCCCTGGATCGCTTGGCCGGCCTGGAGCACTTGGTGGTGCAAGACATCTTTCGCACCAAAACCGCCGAGTTGGCCCATGTGGTGTTGCCCGCCACCGCCTCGTGGTGTGAGGCCGAAGGCACCGCCACCAACAGCGAGCGGCGGGTGCAACGGGTACGCAAGGCCATCACCGGCCCCCCCGGCGCCCGCGACGACATCGAGATTATCTGTTCCCTCGCCCAACGCCTCGGCCATACGTTTGAGTATGCCAATAGCGAAGCGGTGTGGAACGAGCTGCGCACGTTGTCACCCATGCACCGGGGCATGAGCTACCGCCGCTTAGAGGAACTGGGCGGCATCCAATGGCCCTGCTTCAACGAGGACCAGCTGGAGCCGTCCTTTCTGCATGGCCGGCTGTGGTCCGAGGATCCCGCCCTGGTCGGGCCCCGAGCACCATTCTCGGTGGTATGGGACGAGGGTCCGGTCGACCAGCTGGACGGCGACCATCCATTGCGGCTGACTACCGGCCGACGGTTGGATTCCTACAACACCGGCGTGCAGAGCGGGGCGCTGTCCTCGCCCTTGCGCCAAGGCGAGACCATCGACCTGGCCCCGGCCGACGCGGCCCGCCTGGGCGTGGTCCCCGGCGAGCTGGTGCGGGTGGTATCCCGCCGAGGCCAGCTGACCGTACCGGTGCGTCTGGATAGCGGTCTGCGGCCAGGCCTCACCTTTATGACCATGCACTTTCCCGACGAGGTCGACACCAACCAATTGACCATCGACGCTACCGATCCCCGCTCGGGCACCGCCGAGTTCAAGGCCACCGCCATCCGCATCGAGAAGCTTTCCCCCTCCGAGCTGACGGTCTGAGCCTGCGCTCCATGGATCTGCACCTGATCAGCAACGACCCCACCGATGCCGAGCGCGAGGCCGTACACGCCGCACTGAACCATACCGGCGCGAACCATACCGGCGCGAACCATACCGCGGGGCATGGGGCGGCTGGCGGGGTCGCGCTGCGGGCCGAGCGTGGCGGCCAGGCCATCCGCTCCCAACGTCATTTGCTGTTGGGAACCCTGCACGCGCTGGTAGATCGGGTTGGTTGGATCAGCCCCGAGGGACTGGGCTACGTGAGCAAGCGTCTTGGCGTGGCCCCGGCCGAGGTCTACGGGGTGGCCAGCTTCTACGCCATGTTGCCGCTCACCCCGCGGACGGGACCGGTCGCCCATCTTTGCGTTGATCTGTCCTGTCGGCTGGTCGGTAACGACGCCCTGCGCAAACGCCTGGAGCGCAACGAGGACACCACCGTGGTCGAAGCGCCCTGCCTGGGTGTGTGTGAGCGGGCCCCCGCCGCCTTGGTCACCACGCCAGGGCCGATCCCCCACCATCAGCTTTACGCCGCCCCCGTCGTCCCCCTGGCCCAGCAGGGCCAGCCCGGCTTGGTGCTGTTGCGTCGGGTCGGGGTGGCGGATCCGCAGGACATTGACAGCTACCGGGCCCACGGAGGCTACGCGGCCTTGCGACGAGCCTTGAGCATCGGGCCGGTCGAGGTGCTGCGCGAGCTCAACGAGTCCGGCCTGGTGGGCCGGGGCGGCGCCGCTTTCCCGACCGGGCGCAAGTGGGAAGCGGTCGCCCGCCAGCCCAACCGTCCCCACTACGTGGTGTGCAACGCCGACGAATCCGAGCCGGGAACCTTCAAGGACCGGATCCTCATGGAGGAAGATCCCTTCGCGGTGATCGAGGCCATGACCATCGCCGCCTTCGCCACCGGCTGCGAACGGGGATGGATCTACCTGCGCGGCGAATACCCCCAGGCCCGACACCGTCTGGAAACCGCCATCGTCGCGGCTCGAGTCAAGGGCCTATTGGGCCTCGATATCGCCAGTCAAATGGGCTTTGCCGAAACCGCGGGTCGATTTGGCTTCGACATCGAGGTGTTCCGGGGCGCCGGCGCCTACATCTGCGGTGAAGAAACGGCCGTTTTCAACTCCATCGAGGGCTACCGGGGCGAGCCCAGGGCCAAGCCGCCCTTCCCGGTGGACGTGGGGCTGTTCGGCCAGCCCACCTTGGTCAACAACGTGGAGACGTTGGTCAACGTACTGCCCATTGTTCAAGCCGGCCCGGCCGCCTACCGCGGCCAAGGCACCGAAGGCTCCCCCGGACCGAAGCTATTCTGCCTTTCCGGCTCGGTGCGCCGCCCCGGCCTTTACGAGGTCGGTTTCGGTGCCACCCTGGGCCAGCTGATCGAGCTGGCCGGCGGGCCACCCCACGGACGCTCCGTGCAAGCGGTGCTGTTAGGCGGGGCGGCGGGATCCTTCGTCGGACCCGACCAACTGGACCTGCCCCTCACCTTCGAGGCCACCAGGGCCACAGGGGTAACCATTGGTTCCGGGGTCGTCATCGTGCTCGACGACCGCGCCGACCTGATCGATTTCTTGCGTCGCATCGCCGCTTTCTTTCGCGACGAATCCTGCGGGCAATGTGTACCTTGCCGGGTGGGCACCGTGCGCCAGGAGGAAGCGCTGGTGCGGCTCAGCCGCAAAGTCAGCAATCCGGCCACGGATCTGGCCTTGCTGGGCGAGGTCGGCCAAGCCATGCGGGACGCTTCCATTTGTGGTCTGGGCCAGACGGCTTGGAACGCCATCGAATCCGCCATCGAGCGCTTCGCCCTGTTCCAGGAAAGCCAGGAAAGCTCACCGTGAACGACCCGGCTGTTGGCACCAACCAGGCTGTGTCCGTGGGCCCGCCCCGACGGGCGGTGCGCCTGCTGGTCGACGACCAGGCCTTGGTGGCGGCGCAGGGCGATACGCTGCTCGACGTGTGCACCAGGGCGGGCACCGTGATCCCCACTCTGTGTTACGGCGAGACCCTCACCCCCCGCAACGCCTGCCGGCTGTGCATGGTGGAACTCGAAGGCAGCCGCACCCTGGTCCCCGCTTGCTCCCGGTTGGCCGAGGAAGGCCAGGTGGTGCGTACCGCCACCGAACGGGTACGCCACAGTCGCAAGCTGGTTCTAGAGTTACTCGGCTCCTCCGTGGACCTTTCCCTAGCCCCCGGGGTCGCCGCCTGGAACGAGGAGTACGGCGCCGACCCGTCCCGCTTCGGGGTGGCCGCCGAACCGGCCGTCCTGGGTGAACGAGACCAGCGCGTCACCGGCGAACACGACCCGACCAACGGCTTGCATGCGGCCACGGTGGCCCAGCCCCCCAAGCTGGATAATCCCTTGTACGTGCGCGACTACGGGCGTTGCATTCTTTGCTACAAATGCGTGGATGCCTGCGGTGAGCAGTGGCAGAACACCTTCGCCATCACCGCCGCCGGACGGGGTTTCGACACCCGCATCGCCACCGAGTTCGACGTTCCGTTACCCGAATCGGCCTGCGTTTACTGCGGTAACTGTATTGCGGTGTGTCCCACCGGCGCCCTGCTGCCCACCGCCGAGTTCGACCTGCGCAAGGCCGGCAACTGGGCTCCAGAGCGCCAAACCGAAACGACCACCGTCTGTCCATACTGCGGAGTAGGGTGCAACTTGACCCTGCACGTGCAGGACAATGAGATCTTCAAGGTCTCCAGCCCCGCCGACCACAGCGTCACCCACGGGAACTTGTGCATCAAAGGCCGGTTCGGTTACTCCCATGTGCAACCCGATAGCGGTGGGCCACCCCGCCGTGACTGACGGACGAACTCAGCGCCCCAGCGCTTGGGCCGCCTGGTCCACCTCGGTACGCACGTGGTCCAAAAGGCGGGGCGAGCCCGGCGCGATCGACAACGGCTTGGACCAGTCCTCGTCATTCAGCCGCTTCAGACGCTCCGCCACTCTGGCCCCCAGGGGCTGCTCGATATCTCCTTTGCCGAGGCCCAAAAGCACCAACTGCTTGTCGATACCGGCCATGGTCAGCTCAACGTCGCGTTTACCCTCGTCGACCTCGCCCTCGGGCGGATCAGGGCGCTCCTTGAGGCGGCGATCCAACGAAGCGAAGAAGGCGGCTAGATCAAACGGAAGTAGCTGGGTGCTCATGGTGGGGGCCTACCCCTGGTCGCGGTCAGCCCAAACGTGGCTCTGTCGCAAGGAGACCCATCTCGCCGCTTCCCGCCGTCAGGTGATGAGTTCGCGGTCCAGTTCCTTCAGCGAGGCGGCGCCGGCCAGAGCCATGGTCCGGCGCATGCCTTCCGCCAGGAAGGCCAGGACGTAGTCAACCCCGGCCTCCCCTGCGGCTCCGAGGCCGTAGAGGTAGGCCCGCCCGACCATGCAGGCGTCCGCCCCCAAGGCCAGAGCCTTGACGATGTCGCTGCCGCGGCGCACACCACCGTCGCACAGGATGGCGATCTTTCCCCCGACCGCATCAGCCACCGGGGCGACCAGGTCAATGGGGGCGGGGGCGCCGTCGAGCTGGCGGCCCCCGTGGTTGGAAAGGGCAATGCCGTCTACCCCGTGATCAACGGCAATGCGAGCGTCGGCCACCGACTGGATGCCCTTGATCACCACCTTGCCCGCCCAGTGCTGGCGGAACCAGTCGATATCGGACCAGGAAAGGGCCGGGTCGAACTGGCTGTTGATGTACTGGGCCAGGTTCACCGCGGTGTCGGCGCCGTCGTCGGCCGCGGTGGCAGACATGTTGGCAAAGCGAATCGGTTCGGCTGCCAGGAAGGCCGCCGTCCACGACGGTTTGCGGACGCCGGAGATGATGGTGTCCAGGCCGATCTTGGGCGGCAGGGTGAAACCACGGCGTACGTCGCGTTCACGCCGGCCCAGCACGGCGGTGTCCACGGTGATGACGATGGTGGAATACCCGGCCGCAGCGGCCCGCTCCAGCATGGACAACACCAGCTCCCGGTCGCGCCACACGTAGACCTGGAACCAGAGATCGCCGGGCGAAACCGCCCGCACCTCCTCGATGGACCGGGTGGCCATGGTCGAGAGGGTGTAGGACAGCCCGGCCCGGTGAGCGGCGCGGGCCACGGCCAACTCGCCCTGTGGGTCCGCGATGCGACTGAACCCGGTGGGCGACAACACCAGCGGAAAGGGCAACGTCCGCCCTAACAGCGTGGTGGTGGTATCGATGGCGCTCACGTCGCGGAGCACCCGGGGGGCGAACCCGATGCGGGCGAAGGCCGCGGTGGAGGCGGCCAGGCTGCGTTCGTCTTCAGCGGCGCCGTCGATGTAATCAAACACCCCTTCCGGCAGGCGGCGTTGGGCCATGCGGCGCAGATCCTCGACGTTGGCGGCTCGGGCCAAGCGCCGCTTGACCCCGTCGAGCTCGATCGGGCGAAACTGGATGACGGAACGCAGGGACTCGAGCATCGTCCCAGTCTTACCGCGCCGGCCCGACCCCGCCTGACCGGTCAGCCCGGCGGGGTCCTGGGCTGTTGCGCTCATTCTTTCCCCGAACCAGGGGAACGTATCGTCCCTGCTCTTGGTGACATCTCGGGGCAGACCCCGATGTCGACGAGAACACGTCGGGGCAAACCCTGACGTCGACGAGAACAGGACGTGCGTTGGCTATCGTCACGGTCGTTTCGGCCAAACACGCACCGGGCACCACCACCCTGGCCATGTTGCTGGCCAGCGTGGCCGACCCCTTCAGCATGCCACTGGTGTTGGAAGCGGATCCCGCCGGTGGCGATCTAGCCGCTCGAACCGGTTCGCTTTTCGAGCCTGGCATGGACTCCGTGGTCAGCGCGGCCCGCCAGGATCGCTCCCATCGCATCCTGGAGGAACACTGCCGGCCCCTTCCCAGCGGGGTAGGGGTGCTGGTCGGTGCCCTGGCCCCCCACCGCGTCGAGGCCTACCTGGGCGACTCGGCTGAGGTACTGACCGAGCTGTTGCAGCGCCGGGCCGGGCTGGCGGTGGTGGACGCCGGCCGTTGGGGGCCGGCCAGCACCAGTGCCTGGGCGGCGGTGTCGGACCTGGTGGTGGTGGCCATGCGCCCCGCGGTGGACAGCGCCGAGCACGTGGCCGTTCGCCTTAATCAGATCGAGGCAGTCGCCCCCCGAGTAGGGGTTGCCGTCATCGGCCAGGGGGCCCTCAGCGCCGTCGACGTAGCCGACATCATCGAGCGGCCGGTGTGGTCCCTACCGGTGGACGCCGCCCTGGCCAAAGCGGTGTGCGAGGGCGTCGGGGGTCTGGAGCCGTTTCGCCGCACCCCGCTTTGGCTGGCCGCGGAGACCATGCTGGACGAGCTGTTGAACCTCATCACCTACGGTCAGACCCAGCCCCCGCTGCGCCGCGTCAGCGCCTGATCGAGCGGCCAGGCGTCCCCGATGCGCCCGCCCACTTGGTGGCCCTGTCGCTGGTGACCCCGATCCAGAGGGCAGGCGGCTCGGACAGCGAAGGACAACAATGGCGGTCATGGATCGACAGGGAGCGGACGAGGACCACGACGCCGATTGGGGCGAGGACAGTCGGCGTCGGCTCGAAGCGCAGCTGGCCTGCATCGAAGCCCACGAGGCCACCGTGCAGGCGTGGGTCCAGCGGACGGACCCATCTGCTTTACGAGCTGCGCTGGACCAGGCCGGACCAGGGCCGCTGCGGGGCTTCACCCTGGGCGTCAAGGACATCATGGACACCGCCGAGCTGACCACCGAGCGAGGATCGCCTATCTACGCCGGTCGGCGGGCCGGGGTCGACGCGGCATGTGTAACCCTCGCCCGCATGGCCGGGGCGGTGGTGGCAGGGAAAACCGCGACCACAGAGTTCGCCGTCCTCACCCCCACGGTGACAACCAATCCCCTCGACCCGTCGCGCACCCCAGGTGGCTCCTCCAGTGGCTCGGCCGCGGCGGTGGCGGCGGGGATGGTCCGGGTGGCGCTTGGCACCCAAACGGCGGGCTCGGTGATCCGCCCGGCGTCCTTCTGCGGGGTGGCCGGGTTCAAACCGACCTATCAGCGCGTCCCTCTCACCGGCGTGTATCCCTTCGCCCCTTCCCTCGATACCGTGGGCTACTTCGCTAACACCGTCTCCGACCTGGCCCGCGTCCATCTCGCTCTCACCAGCGAAGCCGCACCCGTAGGCCAGGTTGGTTCGGGCCGGCGGCTGCGTATCGGGCTGTATCGAAGCCACCAGTTCGCCCGGGCCGATCCCCACTCGGTGGCCGCCCTGGAATCCGCGGCGGCGGCCTGGCGGGCCAAAGGGGCAGAGGTCGAGGAACTGGAGGACCTGGCCGAGTTGGCCGAGGTGGCCGAGCACGCCCAGACGATCATGCTGCAAGAAGGTTGGCGGTCCCTGGCCTGGGAGCGCACCCGCCACCCCGGCTTGTTGTCCGCAGGGTTAACCACGCTGCTGGCCCAGGGCGAGGCCACCACCGCGGCGGACTACAACGAGGCCCAACGCGCCGTGCAACTCGCCCGCCGCGCCTTCGACGCCACCATGGCCAACTTCGATGGGTTGCTCACACCCGCGGTGGCGGGCGAAGCCCCTCCCCTGGACAGCACCGGGGACCCGGTGTTCTGCCGAGTCTGGACGGCGTTGGGGGCGCCGGCGTTGACGCTGCCCGCGGGGATGGGGACCGCCGGCCTGCCGATTGGCGTGCAGCTGATCGGGGCCCGCTGGGCCGACGGGGCGCTTCTCTCCGTCGCCGCCAGTCTGGAATCGGCGCTGGCCGCCCAGCCGGGCTAGTTCTACCGCCTGGAGATATCCGATCATCCCCAACGTCGGCTTATCAACTACCGGGATTTGCAGGTAGTTACGTGGAATGGCGCCACGCCATCACCAAGTACTGGAACAGCTGGGTCGGGCTGTGGCTTACGGTTGAACCCATCGAGGCGCTCCGCCGCCGATTACTTCATGTCAGATGATTACATGACCTCAGTGCCCCTCGACAACCCTTCCCTGCCAACCGCCCATTCGGGTCCATCCAGATCAGATCAGGTGACGCCGTCGGCGCTGAGCTGGGCTCGGCGTTCGAGGTCGTAGCCCAGCTCCTCCAGCAGCTGCTCGGTGTGTGCCCCCAAGGCGGCGGGGGCCAAGCGGATGGTGGTTGGCGTGCGGCTGAACTTGACCGGCGGGGACACCAAGGGGGCGACGGAACCGTCTTGCAGCGTCACGTCGGTGAGCATGTCCCTGGCCGTGACATGGGGGTGGGCGACGGCTTCGGCGTAGGTGTTGATCTTGGAGATGGTGAGACCGGCGTCCCCGACCAGGGCTAGGGCGATGGCCACGGTCTGGGTGGCGAACCACCGTGCCACCACGTCGTTGACCGCAACCCGGTTGGCGGTGCGCTCTCGTATGGTTTTGAAGCCGGGAGCGCCGCCCAACTCGGGACAGCCCATCACCTCACACAGAATGGACCAATGGGCGTCAAGGACAATAGCCAAATAGATGTAGCCATCATCGCAAGCGTAGGAGTTGACCGGCACCGCCGATTCTACTTCTGAACCCATGCGGGGTATGGGGTGGCCCATGGCGGCCAAGGTCGGCAGCCCATTGGATTGAAAAAGCACCGCGTCGAGTAAGGAGACATCCACGTGTTGGCCCTCGCCGGTTTCGTCGCGGTGGCGCAGCGCGGCCAACGCGCCGATGGTCCCGTGCAGTCCGGCCAGGTCGTCACAGATCCAGGTGGCGGCCTTGCAGGGTTTGTCCTCGGGGTCCCCGTTGAGGGACATCCACCCCGAAAAGGCCTGCGCGGCAGGGTCGTAACCGGCTCGGTCGCACAGCGGCCCGAACTGGCCCCAACCGGTGATCGACACGTAGATGATGTCCGCCTTGACCGCCCGACAGTGGTGATAGCCAAGTCCCCACGAGGCCAGCGTCCCGGCCCGGAAGTTCTCCACCACCACGTCGGCCGTGGCCACCAGCTCCAAGAACAGCTTGCGGCCCGCCTCGACGTGCAGGTCCACGGTGACCGAGCGCTTGTTGCGGTTCACGGCCTGGTTGACGTAACCGAGACTGGTGCCGGGCAGATCGGGAGGCAGTCGGCGGGTCACCTCTCCCCCGGGGGCCTCGACCTTGATGACATCGGCGCCCAGATCGGCCAGCACACAGGCAGCCATCGGCCCCGCCCAACTCGTGGTTATGTCAATGACCCGGATACCGGCTAACGGACCCACGCTGTCGGGGCGGGCCTCGGCGAAGAACTGCGACTTCTCCATGACGGCATCGTTCCACACCGCCGCGCCCCCGGTCCCTGTTCGTGATCCGGCAGGCGGCGCGCCTGGCGATGGGCGGTGGCGATTGGCGTTGGCCCGGCAGGCTTGGAGGCACTCGTTGTTGCACTACGGACAGAAGCGAGCGCGGTGGTGGCACAGCAAGCCCATGTCTCGACCACGAATCGACCGGCGAGCACACCACCGATGCCCAGGGCGGGTGAAGGCAAGGTCGATAACCGTTGCTAGTCAGGCCATGCTTGGTCGGTGAGCAGGAACACGATGAGCTTCGCCCTGCCGGAGTCACTTCGGCAGTACATCGATGAGCGTTTGCAGTCCGGTGGCTACGGCAACACCAGTGAATACCTCCGTGATCTGATCCGGAAGGACCAACAAGCGCAGGCGGCGGAACGGCTCCGTGATCTCATCACCGCCGGTCTCGAGTCCGGCGAGCCGAGGGCCGCGACAGAGGAGGTCGTCGCCGAACTGCGCGGTCGCG
>JANPEN010000126.1:0-2461 GCA_031422955.1 Acidimicrobiia bacterium | reverse complement strand
CCCATCCTCCTCCGCAACGTGGGGCCCCAACCCCACGGCGGCCGTACTTGCCTGCCCGGACGGGGCCCCAACCCCATCCTCCTCCGCAACGTGGGGCCCCAACCCCACGGCGGCCGTACTTGCCTGGCTGGCTGTGCCTGTCTGGCTGGCTGTGCCTGTCTGGCTGGCTGTGCCTGTCTGGCTGGCCGGGGGGGTGTGAGTGGGCACGGGGGCGCTGGCGGGGGGCGCGGCGGCTGCGGTGGGGGTGGGGTTCGTGGGGAGGTAGGGGGTTTCGGTGGTTTGGCCTTGCTCGGGGGGGCGGAGGCCGTAACCGAGTTCGGCGGACCAGGCGATGCGGCCTTCGTACCCGGCGTTGCCTTGGGGCGCGGTGGCTCGTACCCAGCCGGAGGTGAACTCGTCGTCGCCGTCTCGCCAGTCTTCCCATGGCAGCTGTTTGGGCTTACCGCTGGCGTCTACCAACAGCTCGTCCTTGGTGTAGATGGCGTCCTCCCGGCTGGTGAAGGAGAACTCGAACAACTTGGTTTCGGTGATGGCCTCGGTGGGACAGGCCTCCACGCACAGATCGCAATGGATGCAGCGCAGATAGTTGATCTCGTACACGAAACCGAACCGCTCACCGGGTGAGGTGGGATCGGCCGGGTCGTTATCGGCGCCGCGCACGTAGATGCACCGGGCCGGGCACACTCCCGCGCACAGCTCGCAGCCGATGCATTTCTCCATGCCGTCCTCGTAGCGATTGAGGACATGGCGCCCGTGTAACCGCTCGGGCTTGGCTCGCTTGTCGTCGCGACCGCCTCGGCCGAGGCCGCCGGTGTACTCGGTGGTGACGATGTCCTCGCCCCCGAAACCCTTGATGAACTTGCGCCAGGTGATGGCGAAGCCCCCGAGGTAGCCCATCAGGCGTACACCTCCACGTCGCGAAGCCGGCTGCGTCGAGCAGCCCGCACCGACAAACTCAACAACGCCGCGCCAACCAGGAGCACGGCCACGGCCACGATCATGGCCACGGGCACCGGCCAACCTTCGGCCTGGGCGACACGGATGGTGGCCAACAGCAACAGCCAGCCCAGAGCAATGGGGATGAGCACTTTCCAGCCCAGATCCATGAGCTGGTCATAACGCAAGCGGGGCAGGGTGCCCCGGAACCACACGAAGGTGAACAGGAACAGAGCCAGTTTCAAGAAGAACCAGAACAACGGGAAGATCCACGCCTTCACCCACTCCGGACCCCATACCGGCCCCGATGGTCCGCCCAGGAACAAGGTAACGATGAGGGCGGACATGGTGACGGTGTTCATGAACTCGGCCAGGAAGAACATGGCAAAGCGGATGGAGCTGTACTCGGTGTTGAACCCGCCCACCAGTTCCTGCTCGGCCTCCACCAGATCGAAAGGCGGCCGGTTCAACTCCGCCGTTCCGGCGATGAGGAACACCACGGCAGGGACCAGCCCGGTGACAACGAGGTTCCAGTCGACCAGGAAGCGCCCGGACTGGGAGGACACGATGCCGTGGGTGGACAACGAGCGAGACACCACCAGCACCGACACCACCGCTAGGCCCAGGGCCGCCTCATAGGACACGATCTGGGCTGAGGCCCGCACCGAGCCCAAGAGCGGATACTTCGATCCAGAGGACCAGCCGGCCAGCATCACCCCGTAGACCCCAATGGCGGACATGGCCAGGAAGAACAACACGCCCACCGGCGGATCGGCCAGTTGCAAGAAGGTGCGATGGCCGAAGATGGACACGGTGCCGTCGCCACCGTTGCTGAAGTTACCGCCCAGCGGGATGATGGAAAAGGCAAGAAAAGCGGGCACTACAGCCAGTAAAGGGGCCAGACGGAAGATCCGGCGATCGGCCTTGTCGGGCAGCAGGTCTTCCTTGAAGAACAGCTTGGTGCCGTCGGCCAGGGTTTGCAGCATGCCCCACGGACCGGCCCGGTTGGGGCCGATGCGGTGCTGCATGTCGGCGATGATCTTGCGCTCGAACCACACCATGAACATGGTGGCGATGAGGGTGAAGGCGAAGGCCACCAGCACCTTCAGCAAGGTGATGAGCACGACAGCCAGACCGATGTCACCGGCGTAAAGAGGATCACCCATTAGTGGGTCACCTCCACGCGGACATCGATCACGGGAGCGGTGGATGAGAGCAAGTGGTTCACGGGCGCGTCGGGCACATTAGCCAGCACGCGCGCCGTGCCTCGAACGACCCCTGGATCGGGAAACGCGGGCAAGCGGAGTTGGCCTTCGGGAGCGACCAAGGTGACTGTCACGCCCGCCTCTACCCGCAACTTCTCGAAATCGAGCGGGTGCAGCCGCACCTCGTTGCCCGGGGCCAGCCCCGCCAGGCAAGCGGCGTGACGGGTGAGGGTGGCGGCGTCGTACATCTTGCGTACCACCACCAGGCGCAACGAGGTCTCCGCCAACGGGATCCTCTGGTAGGCGGGCCCGGCGGCGGG
>JANPEN010000125.1:0-2001 GCA_031422955.1 Acidimicrobiia bacterium | reverse complement strand
CGGCGTCGCGCCGCGGCACGACCCCACGGCTCGGCTGGGGCCCACCGGTGGGCAAGGGCTCGATGACGAGCGAGGTCTTCCGCTTGGCCTTCGCCGCAATGGCTTGGTGGTAGATTTGCACGTACTCGGCTGCCATGCGATCGGCCGAGAAGCGTTCCTCGACCGCCGCTCGACACGCGCCGCGGTCGAGGTCGGGGACCTTGTCCAGAGCGCGCACCAACTCGTCCATGTCCTCGTTTTCGACCAGGAACCCGGTGACTCCATCGTCGATGATCTCGGGGGCGGCGCCGTTGGCGAAGGCGATCACGGGTGTACCGCAGGCGAGCGCTTCGACCATCACCAACCCGAAGGGCTCGGGCCAACAGATGGGGTTCACCAGGGCTTTGGCCGAGGCCAACAGCTCGAGCTTGGCGGCTTGGCCCACCTCGCCTATGAACGTCACCCGGCTGTCGAGCAGCGGGCGAACCGCCGTATCGAAGTAACGATGTTCGTCGACGTTTCGCATCTTGGCCGCGATGACGAGGCACTGGCCGCTGCGGTGGGCGAGCTGGGCGGCGAGGTGCACCCCTTTGCTCGGGTCCATACGGCCGAGGAAGAGCAGGTGGTCACCGACCCGGCGCCGCCAGGGGTAGGAGGACACCTCGATGCCGTGGTGGATCACCGCGGCGAGCCGCACCGATGCCGGTGCTCGGCCGGCCTGGTCCCAGGAGATGGCCACGACCGGCATATCTCGGCAGGCTCGGCCGTAGAGATCGGAAAGGTCCGCATCAAAAGGTCCGTGGCACGTGGTGACGGCGGGCATATCGTCAGGTCGGGAGCGGCTGAAAAGCCCGGACATGGTGTGATCGTGCACCACGTCGAACTCGGCGAAGGCTTCGTAGGCCGCAGCGACGTGGCGCAGTTCGTGGACGACTTGACCCATGTGGTCGGGGTCGGCCTGGTCGAAGAGGTACGTCCGGGGGACCGGACAAGTTGAATCGCCGGTGGTGAATAGGGTTGGGTGGTGGCCAGCCCTCTGCAGCGCCCGAGCCAGCTCGTCGATCATGAGCTCACTTCCACCATAAGCAGGCGGTGGTACCGGCACCCACGGCGCGGCGATGATGCCTATCCGTAATGGGGTGATTGGGGCGACTGAAGTTCTGCTCATCATGGATCATCACCAAGTGTGGCGCCCGAACTTTCCGCGTGGGGCGTTCGTGAGACGGTCGGCCGCCCCCAGGCGGGGTCCGCCGGGTTCAACCGTGACACAGGGCGCCGCCGTCGACGACGACCTCGGACCCGGTCATGAACGATGCGCCGTCCGAGCAGAGAAACACGACCACGTCCGCGATCTCCCGAGGGTGACCGATCCGGCCGATCGGGTGCATCTGGGCGATCACCGCGGCCAGGTTCTCGTTCTCGGCCAACAGTCGTGTGATCATGGGTGTTTCGATGGCCGCTGGATGAATCGACAGGACACGGATGCCCTGGGTGGCGTACTCCAAGGCTGCGGATTTCGTCATGCCGGCCACAGCGTGTTTCGATGCCACGTAGGGCCCCAGGCCTGGATAGCCGCGCAGACCCGCCGTGGAGGAGCAATTGACAATGACGCCGCCTCCCCGTTCGAGCATCCTCGGGATCTCGTATTTCATGCTATAGAAAACCCCGAAAAGGTTGACATCAATGACTCGACGGAATTCGGCATCGGCCATCTCCGCGGTCGGTGCCTGATGACCTTCTATACCGGCGTTGTTGTAGGCGAAGTCGAGGCCGCCGTACTTGGTGACGGCGCGATCGATGAGTTCGCTCACGGATTGCTCGTTGGTCACGTCGCAAGTGACGAACATCGCCGCACCGCCAGCAGAGGTGATCTGTTCCACGGTCGTCTGACCGCCTTCGGTATCGATATCGGAGAGGACCACCGAGGCGCCCGTGGCGGCAAAAGCCAAAGCCGTCGCTCGACCCAGGCCCGATGCGCCTCCCGTTACAAGAGCGACCTTGCCATGCATGTTGGTCATGTCT
>JANPEN010000124.1:0-6587 GCA_031422955.1 Acidimicrobiia bacterium | reverse complement strand
GAGGCCGCCGGGGCCCAGGGCGTGGTGCAACGTCCGCAGGGTGGCGGCGGGGTCCTGGGCCCGGGCCAGGACCAAAACACCCACGGCGGTGTAGAGCCTGGCGGGCTCATGGCTGCCGTCGGCGGCGTGGTCCCGCTGAATAGGGCCGGCCCAGTCGAACAAGTCGGCTCCGTTGTCCGTGGCCAGGCCAACCCCTTGGGTGATCTGGCGGTCACCAGAGGCGGCGAGCTGCCACAGCGCATCACGTCGGCGCTGGAGCACGCGGTGCACCCCCCGGGGCAACCGCCAGGATGGCGGCCGGGGGCCATCAGGGGGGCGGAGCACGGCCAAAATCTAGTGCCGAGCGTGGGTCCGATCGGCGGACCGGGCCCCGCCCGGGCCTACGCCGGGTCAGACTGGGCACCTATGCCGGGTCAGACCCGGCGGCTCGGGGTGCCGGCGCGGTGGGTGCTGGGCGGGCACACTAGGTACCGATGCCCATCGAGCCACCCATGACCCCCTGGGTGTTCCCCCCACTCGACCAGGCCGACGAGTCCGGTGTGCTCGGGATCGGCGCCGACCTGGAGGCGGGTACCCTGCTGCAGGCCTACCGCAACGGGATCTTTCCCATGCACGTGCGCCGACATCAGCTGGGATGGTGGTCGCCGGAGCCTCGCGGGGTGATCTTGCCCGGCGGGCTGCTCGTCGGCCGCTCCCTGCGCAAAGCGGTCCGGCGCTTCGAAATCCGCATCGACACCGCATTTCGCGACGTGATGTTGTCGTGTGCCGATCCCCGTCGGCCACACGGCTGGATCAACAAAGACATGGTGCGGGCCTACACCAGCTTGCATCGGCTGGGCTGGGCCCATTCGGTGGAAACCTGGCGGGAGGGTCGCTTGGTGGGGGGGCTCTACGGGGTGGCCATCGGAGGGCTCTTTGCTGGGGAGTCCATGTTCCACCACGAGACCGACGCCTCCAAAGTCGCCCTCGTCGCCTTGGTCGAACACCTCGACCAGCATGCCGACACCTTGGTCGACTGTCAGTGGCTCACCCCCCACCTGGCCTCTCTGGGGGCGGTGGCCATTCCGCGGGCGGAGTACCTGGTGCGCCTCAAACGAGCCCTGGCTCGGCCCCTGCCAACGGTCCTGGCCCGACCCAACCCCGGCGACTGAGCCGGCGGGCCGGCTAGCAGCGGACCCGGCGGGCCGTTCACAATGGGACATGGCTCAGGCAGACACGCCGCGAAACAACCAACCAGAACCTGGCGCGACCCGCGATCAACCGTGGCTGATGCGAACCTATTCGGGGCATTCAAGCGCCAGGGCGTCGAACACGCTGTACCGCACCAACCTGGCCAAGGGGCAAACGGGGTTGTCCATCGCCTTCGATCTGCCCACCCAAACCGGCTACGACCCCGATGCCCCCCAGGCTCGGGGTGAGGTGGGCAAGGTCGGAGTACCGGTGGTGCACCTGGGCCACATGCGCACCTTGCTTGAGGCCATCCCCACCGACCGGATGAACACCTCAATGACCATCAACGCCACCGCCGCTTGGCTGTTGGGTCTCTACGTGGCCAACGCCGCCGAGCACGGGGTGGCCCCCGCCGCACTGCGGGGCACGACCCAGAACGACATCGTCAAGGAGTACCTGTCGCGGGGTACGTACATCTTTCCTCCTGAGCCGTCCCGTCGGTTGATCGTGGACATGGTGGCCTACTGCCATCACCACGTTCCGCTGTGGAACCCCATCAACGTGTGCTCTTACCACCTGCAAGAGGCTGGGGCCACGCCCGTGCAGGAGCTGGCCTACGCGCTGGCCACCGCCATCGACGTCCTCGACGCGGTCAAGGCTTCCAGCCAGGTCGACGAGGACGGCTTCAGTGCCGTTTTCGCGGCGATCTCGTTCTTCTGCAACGCCGGGATCCGCTTCGTGGAGGAGGTCTGCAAGATGCGGGCCTTCACCCAGCTGTGGGATCGCATCGGTCGGGAGCGTTACGGGGTGTTGGACCCCAAGGCCCGCCGTTTCCGCTACGGGGTGCAGGTCAACTCGCTGGGTCTCACCGAGGGCCAACCAGAGAACAACGTGCCCCGGATCGTGCTGGAGATGTTGGGGGTGTCGCTGTCCAAACGGGCCAGGGCCCGGTCGATCCAGCTCCCGGCCTGGAACGAGGCGCTGGGTCTGCCCACGCCGTGGGATCAGCAGTGGTCCCTGCGCATGCAGCAGGTTCTCGCCTTCGAGAGCGACCTTTTGGAACACGAGGACATCTTCGATGGATCCACGGTGGTCGAGCGGCGCACGACCGAGCTGGTCGATGCCGCCCAGGCCGAGCTGGACGAGGTCGCCGCCCTGGGCGGCGCCTTCGCCGCCATCGAGGAGCTCAAGGGCCGCCTGGTGCGCTCCCACACCGAACGGCTGCGTCGCATCGAGAACGGCGAGTTGATCGTGGTGGGTGTCAATCAGTTTCTCGAGAGCGAGCCCTCGATGCTGGTGGGCGAGGGCGAGGCCCGCATCCAACGGGTTGATCCCGCGGTCGAGCAGGAGCTGATCGAGGATGTGGTGGCGTGGCGGGCGGGCCGGGACCAGGCTTCGGTGACCGCCGCGCTCGACGAGCTACGGCGCGCCGCGAACGGAACCGACAACGTCATGCCCGCCACCATCACCCTGGCCCAAGCGGGTGGCACCACCGGAGAATGGTCCAACGCACTCCGGGAGGTATTCGGAGAGTTCCGGGCCCCGACCGGGGTGGCCGCGGCGGCGGGGCGACGGCGATCGCAGTCGCTCGCTGAGGTAGGCGAGCGAAGCCGAGCGATGGTGGGTGGGCCGCCCCGGCTGCTGGTGGCCAAGCCAGGCCTCGATGGCCATTCCAACGGAGCCGAGCAGATCGCTGTGGCCGCCCGCGATGCCGGTATGGAGGTCATCTACCAGGGGATTCGCTTGACCCCCGAGCAGATCGCGGCCACTGCCAGAGACGAGGACCCCGATGTCATCGGGCTGTCCATTCTGTCTGGCTCTCATCTTTCGCTCGTTCCGGAGGTGCTTCGCCTAGTGCGCGCCCAGGGCTGTGAGGCCCCACTGGTGGTGGGCGGCATCATTCCCGAAGGGGACAGGGGGCCGTTGCTGGCCGCCGGGGTCGCCGCCGTGTATACCCCCAAGGATTTCGAGTTCGGGCGCATCATGAGCGAAATCGCCGAGTTGGCCCAGACCCATCGACATCGACAGGACCCGTCGGCGAGGCCGTTCTAGCGATGCCTCAGAGAGGGGAATGGTGCCCGCCGCCCTCCCGCCGGTCTGCGTGGTGGCTTCAGCCGTGGGCAGTCCTGGTCGATGCACAATCGTGCAGCTTCAGGATGGAGTCGAGGCGGCCGTGCTGGGTGGGGCCAGCGCAGCCGTTGGGGTCGTGGCCCTCATTGCTAATCAGCCCGGTCTCGGCGTGGTCGCCGGTGGGCTGGGTTTCTTCGCAGGGGCGCTGAGCTGGCGGCAACGCTGGCGGGCGGCCGGGGGGCCAGATCGCTCCGGCCACAGCGGCACTGAGGCCGGAGCTGCTGGGAGTGCTGAGATCGAGCTGGCCGAAGAGCTGGCCCTCGCCCGCCTCCGAGAACAGGCACTCAACCAGCGCATCGAGCAGTTGGAGCGTGCCAATGGGGGCACGAGCGGGGGTGGGCCAGGGCTCGTCGCCGGCCCCCTCAGCGACCCGGAACGAGCCGCGGAGCGCGAACGTACCGGGCAACACCTCCTCACCGACCCGGTGACCGGGCTGTTCAGCGAGTCGTATTTCGATGTAGCCCTCGAGGCGCGGATCGCCGCTGCCCGCCGGCGGCTCCGGCCAGTTGCGTTGGTGCTTCTCGACATCGTGCAGGGCCTGGCCGACGCCGACGGCGGGTCGGCCGACAGCGCCCTGGTCACCAACGCGCTGCGTCGGACCCTGCGGGAGGCCGACACCGCCTGTCGTCTCGACGACGGCCGCTATGCCCTGGTCTTGGAGGACACCCCCGAGAACGGCGCCATCTGGACCATCGAGCGGGTCAGGGGCCATCTGAGCGAAAGCGGCATCATTCACACGGTGTGGGCCGGCATCGCCTGCTACCCCGCCCACGCGTTCGACCGTGACGAGATCCTCACCCAAGCCCATGCGGCGCTGGCCCAGGCCAAAGAATGGCGCCAGGATCGCATTGAGGTTGCCACCGCCGAGTAGGCAGGTCGCCGGGCAGGCAGGTCGCCGGCGCCCGCTCGGAACGAATCGACGCCGAATCGCCCGGTCACGAATCGCCCGTCACGTCGAATCGACGTCGAGTCGACGCAGCTCCGGGCGGGGGCGCAGGGCCAGGGCGGCGACCACCAGGCCGATGCCCAGGGCTTCACGCGGCGTGGGTCGCTGGGCCAGCGCCACCACCCCCACGGCCACCGCCGTCACCGGTAACAGGGTGGACAGCAGGGCGAACTGGGCGGCGGGCATGCGGGCCAGCACGACTTGATCCAAGGCGTATGGCACCACGTTGGAGCACAGCGCCACCGCCGCGCAGATACCCACCGCGGCCAGCACGGCCAGGCCGGAGGAGGCGGACGGCTGGACCGCAGCAGCATCGCCGAGCGCGCCGCGGACCAGCGGTACGTCCAAGCCCAGCGCGCCCAGCGTTGCCGCCAGCCCGACCGGGGCAACGGCCAGCGCCCCGAAGGCGGCAGCCAACGCCAATCCGTCCAAGCCCTGGGTGGCTCCCCTGGCGCCGATGCGCCGGCCCCACAGGATGTACACGGCCCACATCGCGGCGGCGGCGAGGGCGAAGCAAACCCCTGCCGGGCTGGCCCGCCATTGCACGTCGGCCAGCAGCACCACCCCGGCGGCGGCCAGGCCGACCACGACCAGGCCCCGAGCCTTGCGATGGCCCCACGCGGCCACCGCGATGGGCCCGCTGAACTCAATGGCCACCGCGGTGCCCAGCGGAAGTCGGTCGATGGCCAGGTAGAAGGCCAGGTTCATGACAGCCAAAGCGATCCCGAAGACGGCCAGCTCCTTGCGCTGTGAGCTATCGAAGCCACCCCGGCGCGGGCGGCGCCAAACCAGGAGGAACAGGGCCGACCAGGCCACCCGCCACCAGGCCACCCCGGTCACCCCCAAGTCGGCGAAAATGCCGACAGCCAGAGCGGCGCCCACGTACTGGCTTACGGCTCCGACCATCATCAGCACCGGCGGCCAAGAGGCCGGACCCGGGACTGGCTTCAGACCATTCAGACCGCAACCCGGCGGGGGAGGCGCACAACCGCCTGCCCCGGCATCAGCACCGATCCGTCGAGGCTCTGTTCCCAGACCTCCAGGGTGACCCGGTCGTCTTCGATGGCGGTAACGCGACCGTTGAACTGGTAGTCGACCTCGGGCAGAGCGCTGGCCCTATTCTGCCAGCGCAGTTCGAGCATGCGACCGGCCGGCCCGGCCCAGTCGGTGACGTACTGGGACAGCCAGGCCCCCTGCAGCGGGCCGTGGACAATGATGTCGGGATGGCCTTCGAAGCGGGCATAGTCCACGTCGTAGTGGATGCGATGGGGGTTCCAGGTGGCCGCGCTGTACAGAAAGAGTTGCACCCGGCTGGCGTTGCGGACCACGGTGGGCAAATGGTCGCCGACCGCGACCCCGTCGAGGCAGGGCTGGCCGACGGCGGAGCCGATACCGTGCACCTGGTGGGCGCTCATCGAGCAATACCGATCTGGCGAGTGCGCACGACAACCTCTCCATTTCCATTGCGGTACGTGGTTTCCCGCACGATGCGCACGAAGGGGCCTTTGCTGCCGTTTTTTTCGTCGAGGCCGGCCAGGCGAGTTTCCGCAGTGATGTTGTCTCCCACGTACACGGGGGCGACGAAGTCCCACTCCTCACCCCCAAACATGATCCTGGCCACCTCCAGCCGGAGGGGCTCGCCCCCCACAAAGAGCCCGTCGGGCCCTGTCTCCTCCAGCGGGCGACCCTGGACCACGGCGTAGGCGACATACGTGGGCGGCGCCACCAGGGTGGGGTGGCCGGCGGCCCGGGCGGCTGCCTCGTCGAAGTAGACCGGGTTCAGATCACCCACCGCCTGGGCGTAGCGCTGGGCTCCTTCGGCGGTAATGGCGCCCGTCCTGGGGCCCGCCAGCAACTGGCCCACTCGAGCTTGGGTCTGGGCAGGAATGAGGCTTCCTGCGGAAACGCTGGGGGTGACAACCACCTGCGCATGCTAACGCTAACGCTCGGCCCGGCTAGCTAGCCCGAACGTGCTGGACGAACGGGGCAATCCTCAGCCCTCAGCCCTCAGCCCTCAGCCACGGCTCCTGCGAGTCCGAAGGCGCCGGCGCTGGATTGCCTCGGAACGGCCCGCCGGTCCCCGCCCAGCAGGAGCCCGGGTGAGCTCATAGCCCGTTCAGAAACCAAGGAAGCCCCGCGCATGCGGCAGGCGGCCATAGAGGCGAGCACCGGCAACACCGCCGGTCCGTCGACCAGGTAGCGACGCCCGAGCCGTCGGGGCTCCTGGCATAAGCGATAGGCCCACTCCAGGCCGGCACGGGACACCCATTGCGGTGCTCGCCGCACGGCGCCGGCCAGGAAATCCATCGAGGCACCCAACCCGACGAATGTCGCTTCGGGC
>JANPEN010000123.1:0-2458 GCA_031422955.1 Acidimicrobiia bacterium | reverse complement strand
GCCGGCTGGCACGGGAACGGCGGGCAGGCGGCTTGCTGGCGGCCGGCCGGTCGGGTGAGGCGGTGGCGGAGGCGGAGGCGTTGGTTTCGGAGGATCCGTTGGCGGAGCCGAGTTGGGTACTGCTGATCTGTGCGCTGGCTGCTTCGGGCCGTCAGGCCGAGGGTTTGCGGGCCTTCCAGCGGGCTGCGAACGTGTTGGCGGAGGCGGGGTTGGAGCCCTCCCCGGCGTTGCGCGAGGCCGAACACACAGCACTGACAACCCCGTCAGCACCGTCAGCACCGTCAGCACCGTCAGCACCGTCAGGAACTGAGTTGGTTCTGTCGACGCCGAATCGTTCGCCGCTGGTGGGTCGCGGCGCGGAACTGGAGAAGGTCGAGTTGCTCCTCGACGACCATGGTTTGGTCACGGTGGTGGGGCCGGGCGGGGTGGGCAAGACCAGCCTGGCCTTGGCGGTGGCGGCCCGGCGGGCGGCCCGCCACGAGTTCGGATGCCGGGTCGTCGAGCTGAGCCGGCTGAGCGACGGTGACGGACTCGCTGATGCGGTGCTCGGCAGCCTCGGGATAGCGCACGACGGCACGTCGATGCAGGACAGCATTACCCGCCTCGGCCACATGGACCTGCTGGTCGTGCTGGACAACTGCGAGCATCTACTCGGGGCCGTGGCGGAACTGCTCGATCGGCTGGGGTCGGGTGCTGGGACGGTCCGCGTGTTGGCGACCAGCCGGGAGCGCATCGCAGTGCGAGGCGAGCAGGTCATGCGGCTCGATCCCCTCGATACCGACGCGGAGGGCAGCGGGTGGCGGTTGTTCATCGAGCGGGCTCGAGCGGTCGGCTTCGAGATGCGGCCTGAGCACCACCATGCGGTCGCCCGGGTGGTGCGCCGTCTGGATGGGTTGCCCCTCGCCATCGAGATGGCGGCCGCGCTACTCGACACGATGACCTGCGCGGAGCTGGCAGACCTGTTGGATGAGCACCTGGCGACGTTGCATTCGGCTTGGCGAAGCATTGACACTCGTCACGAAACCTTCGAAGCAACCATTGCTTGGTCCGAGCAGCTCCTCACCGCTGGCGAACAGCAGACCTTCGATGCGCTTTCGATCTTTGCCGGACCGGTAACCATCGACGCCGTGCAAGCGGTACTGGGTTCATCCGACGCGGTGGCGGCGACGCGCCGACTGGTGAGCCGGTCGCTGGTGAGTGCCGATCTGCGCGGCGATCAGGCCCGGTACCGCATGCTCGAACCGGTGCGGGCGGTCGTGGCGCGCCGATTGGTGTCCTCGCCGGATCGTCACGTTCTGGCTCGACGTCATGCGGAATACTTCGTTGACCTCGTCCGCGAGGCAGACCGACAGCTGCGCACTCCCGCTGAGCTTGGCGCCCATCAACGACTCGACGGCGCCTTCGGCGAGCTACGAGCCGCGCACCGGTGGGCCAGGGAGCACTGGCCCTCCGTGGCCGTGGAGTTGACGGCCGGGTTGCATGTGTGGGCTTATCTACGAGCCCGCGACGAGTGCTTTGCCTGGGCCGACCAAGCACTACGCGAGTCCGGTTCGGCGACGCCGGATCCACGTCTGATCGCCGCGGCCGCCACCCGTGCCGCCTACCGCGGACGCCTCGACGAATCATGCAGCCATGCCCAGCGAGTGCTGGACCTCGGCGCCGGGCAGCCGTGCGCCTTGCCTGCGTTGGAAGCGCTCAGCGACGCCTTCATATATGGGGGCCAGCTCGACGTAGCGGCGGAGACGGCGTTGCGGCTGGCTGGTTTGGCTGAGGAACTCGGCGACCTTCACTACCTGGTGATGGGCCGAGGCAACGCCGCCCTTGCCTTTGCCTACCAGGGGCGTTTCGGCGATGCCGACCGTCAGCTCGAGCAGCTGTCAACCGTCATGCTGAGCCCGACCGACCGGGCGTTGGCGGCCTTCGTAGCAGGGGAGACCCTGGTGGACCGCGACCCGGATCTGGCGCTGCGCCGTTATGAGGAGGCCAGAGAGGGCGCCGAGGCGATGGGCACCACCTGCCTGCTGGGCGTGATTTCGACTGCGTCGGTGGCGCTAAGCGCCCGCCACGGTAACCCCCGCGACGCTGTCGCCGTATACGCCCGCACCATCACCGAAGGCGACGGACGGGCAACGACGTGCATCAACAAATCGCGCTGCGCAACCTGCCGACCTTGCTCCAACGCCTCGACGCCCCCGAGCCGTGCGCCACCGTTCTCGGAACAGCGCTTCGCGCCGGGCTGTCACCTACCTACGGCGAGGAAGCGGCCCGCCTCGACGCCGCCTTGCAGTGGGCGCGGGCGCAGCTCGACACGGCCACCTTCGACGTTTGCTATCGCCGCGGCGCCTTGCTCGATCTGGACCAGGCCGCCAGGAACGCCGTGGAGATGCTGGAAACCCTTCGCCCTTTCGCCGGGTCGAAGAATGGTGACGACAATGGAGCCGCTTCACGAGGATCCTCG
>JANPEN010000122.1:0-3480 GCA_031422955.1 Acidimicrobiia bacterium | reverse complement strand
GCGCAGGGGTTCGTTGACCTCAGCGACCGCAGCCCGCAGCAGCACCGCCGCCACTACCCCGCCGTTGGGCCCGGCGTGCACGAACCAATCCCGACTGAAGGACACCGCGTAGCGACCGCCGCCCAGCGCGCCTACCGCGGTCTCCTCCTCAAAACGAATAGTCATCGAGGCTGCACGGTATCGGGCGCCACCAGGCCGGACGCGATTCCCCAGTTTGGGCGTTGGCAACAGGCTCTGGCTGGCTAGCGTTCGATTATGGAGCTACCTGCGGATCCCACCGCTGGGCGGTATCTGGAACAGCTCAGCGACCGTGACCTCGGCATGTTGGGCTCCGCCTGTGGGCTGGGTTCGAACGACGATGCCGACGAGCGGGCCACTTACCTGCGCCACCACCCTGAGCTGGTCGAACCAGCCTTAGCCGACCCTGCCACCTTCGAGTGCCTGTTCGGGACGGAGTTGGCGGCAGCCGTTGTCCTGGCCGAGGTTTCGCCGTATCTGTTGTTCGCCGTGGCAGTGCACCGCGGGGTGTTCGACCTGCAGGGTGCCACCTTCGTGGCCGAGCGTTTCGGTGGCCACAAACGCATCCCGGTTTTCGACACCGCCTCGTTGCGCTCCTACTACAGCGACCCCGCCCACCGGCTTTTCGCAGTCGAGCATCTGGCCAGCTACATCCGGGTGCAGAGCGGGCCGGTGTGGGTGCGCCAGGGCCAACGGTGGCGCCGCCAGCGCTTCTCCGAGCTGGAACCCCATCGCTTGGCCGCCTTGTTGGGAGCAGTCAGCGAAGAGGAGCGGACGGGCATCTTTCGCCGCCTGGGGGATTTGGCCTTGTTCCTGACCGGGGTGTTCCCTGATCATTCGGCCACCAAGCCAATGCTTCCCATCGAGGCCGAGCGGCTCATTCGTACGCTCACCTACGCCCCGGTGGCGCCCCTCACCCTGGCGGAGGCCAACGCCGTTCTCGCCGAGGCTGGCCAGAGCCGCCAGGCTCTGCTGGGGGCGTTGGGCCCACGCTGGTACCGCATGGCGGCGGCGGCCACGCCCCTGCCCACCACCCGGGCGCTGCTGGAAGATGCCGCCGCTGGCTTCGATTTGGCTCGGCGTTTTCTCACCTTGGTGACGGACCGCTACCTGTTCCCCCTACGGGAAGGATTCTTTGGCGCGGCGGCCAGCTGATCGCAGGTAGCCTGACTGATCGGCACCCGCGTTACAGCCCAGTCCCCGACCTGCCGATAACCAACACTGATGAGTGGCGAGACCTTTTACGGGCTCCGAGAGATGGTTCTCCCGGGCCCCTCCCAAACCACCGGTTACCGGACAATTCTGGTCATCGGGACCACGGGCGCGGGGAAATCCACGCTCATCCGCCAGCTCATGGGCACCAGCGTGGCCGACGCTTTTCCGGCTACGTCGGCGTCCAAGACAACGGTGGCGGAAACCGAGCTGCTGTTGGCCCCTGGTGACTTCTACTGCGTCGCCACCTTCATGCCATTGGTAGAGGTTCGCGCCTACGTCGAGGAAAATGTGGTGGCGGCCGGCCTGGCCGTGTTCGATGACAGGCCCGTGGCGGAGATCCGCTCCCGGCTGTTGGACCACGTCGACCAGCGTTTCCGCTTGCGCTACCTACTCGGGGACCCTCGCTACGACGACCTGGCCACCGCCGAGGGCCCGCTGGATCCGCCAGGAGACGGTGCCGCTGAGCAATCCCTGGCCGGCAACACGGCCGGCATCGTGACCGAGATCCACCGCCTGCTCGAGGAAGCCATCAGCGCCGAGGTCGACGACATGGTCTCAGGTGGTGTTGCCACCGCGGAGACCCCCGAGGAAGACCTCCACGTCCTGCTCAAGGACCGTCTAGCCAACAACTCCACCGTGGTGGAGATCGTGGAGTTCCTCCTCTCGGAGATCCGGGCCAGGGTAGAGATCCTTGCTCCCACCGACGTGGTCACCTCCCGTGACGGCTGGCCGCTCTACTGGCGCAGCCACGAGACGGACCGCGATGCCTTTCTCAAGCGCCTGCGCACCTTCGGGGGGAACGACCACGCCGATTTCGGTCAGCTGTTGACTCCTCTGGTCAACGGCATCCGTGTGCGGGGCCCCTTCCACCCCACCTGGGCGCGGGAAATCCCCTACGTGATGCTGATCGATCGCGAGGGCCTGGGACACACCCCCGACTCAGTGTCGAGCCTGCCGAGCGCCACCACCCGCATGTTCGACGAGGTCGATTCCATCATCGTGGTGGACAACGCCCAGCAGCCCATGCAGGCCGCCCCGGTGGCCGCTGTGCGCCAGATCGCCGCCGCCGGCCACGGCGACAAGCTGATTGTCTGTTTCACCCACTTCGAGCTGGTCGAAGGCCCCAACCTGCCCAACATCGAAGCCAGGCGGTTCCACGTCATTGCCTCGGTGGATCAGGTGCTCTCCGCCATCGGCAGCGAGCTGGGCTACCCCACCGAGCGGCTGTTGCGCCAGCGCCTGGATCGCAATCTCTACCTGCTTTCCCGCCTCCACCAGGTCATTGAGGAAGAGGAGGACCCCGACACCTACACCGAGCTGCGCTGGTTGTTGGGCCAGCTCCGGGTCGAGGCGGAGCCGCTCGACCTCGGAGATTCCCTGCCCAGTTACTCGCTGCCCATGCTGCGGTTGGCCATCGACGATGCGGTGGCGGCCTACCTCCGTTACTGGGAGCTGCGCCTGGGCGTGGCCGTGGATCCCGCCATCCGGCCCGCCCATTGGTCAAAGGTGAAGGCCTTGTGCGTGCGCTACGCCCGCCGAGCCAGCGACGAGTACGAGTCGATGCGCCCGGCCGGGGACCTGATCGCCGCCCTCACCGACTCCTTCCGGCGTTTCGCGGCCGAGCCGGTGAGCTGGACCAACGGGGAGCCCGACGAAGATGTCGAGCAGCAGATCTACGACAGCCTGACTCGACGGGTGAACAGCCAGCTGCGCAGCCTGGTCACCGATCGGCTGTTCCTTGGTGCTGCGGAGCTGTGGAGCGAAGCGCGTGACGTGGCCGGCACCGGTGCCGCCCAGCGCCGAGCAGAGCTGGTATTCACCAAGATCCTCGAGCCCCTGGTCGGCGCCCGGGGGGCCACGCCGTTGGGCGATCACCCCGATTTCATCGCCGCCGCCTTGGCCGCCATCGCCAGCGAGGCCTCGGCCTTGACCATCAACTTCGCCAACACGACCGGCACGACCGATGCCGTCGCCACGACCGATGCCGTCGACGGGGCCAGCTCGGGCGAAGACGCTACCGACGTGGCCAGGGTTGGGCATGGGGATGTGGCTGGCTCCGCCGAGGATGCCATGGCCCCCCAGCCCCAGCACTCCTGAGCCACCGTTTTCGCCGTGGCGGTTACGGCACCCGCCCGCCCCTGCCAAACGGGCTGGTCAGGGCGTAGCGTCGAATCGACGTCGATTCGAGGCTACAGCGGTTGGGTGTCGGCACGGGCGGGCCCGCCGGCCAGGCCCAGGAGGGGCACG
>JANPEN010000121.1:0-9720 GCA_031422955.1 Acidimicrobiia bacterium | reverse complement strand
CACCCAATCTTTTTTGTTTTATCCGACACATTTCCTGGCCGTACCGGTCCGCCTCGACTAACATGGTTCTATGTCAGCGGGCCGGTACGGAGCTTTCATCGATCAGCTCCGACACGATATCCAGAACATAGAACCCTGTTGCTATCAACCCGAGCTAACCGGCGAAAGCCAACTGATCATAAACCTTGCCCAGCAGCTGTTGCGGGCGGTGGCGCTTTCCAGTGAACGCAGCGGCGGTTGGGCAGAAGACGGGTTCAGTTCCCCCAACACCTGGCTGGCGTTCCACACCGGCGAAACCCGCGGCAGAGCCCGACAGGTCCTACGCCAAGCCCACCACCTTGCGCACATGACCCACAGCCGCGCCGCCGCTCAAGCGGGGGTGTTGAACGAAACCCAGGTGCGGTTGCTGACCGCCTGCCGGGCCAAAGCCCAAGACAGCTACGACGACAACATCGACGAGACACTTTCGGGCCTGGACTCCATCACTGACCTGGCTACCGCCTGCCACACCTGGATCGCCGCCGCCGACGCGGTAGACAGCCCCGACCCCGCCGACCTGGCCCCACCCGAACCAGAACCCTCCACCCTGCACCTCTCCCAAACGTTCGAGGGACGCTGGCACCTCAAAGGAAACCTCAGCCCCCAAGACGGGCAGCTCCTCAACCAGGTCCTCGACACCGGCATCGCCCGATACCTCCAAGCCAAACGAGACGGGGACCCTGGGTTCGAAGGCTTAAGCATTCCCGCCCTACGCGCCCAAACCCTGGCCGACCTCGCCGCTAACGCACTTCGCCACGAACCGGGCGACCGGTCCCGTTCAGACCGCCACCACATCAACCTCGTCCTGCGCCTCGACCCGGACGGAACCTTCCACCCCGAAACCTCGTTTCCCGTTGAAGGACTGTGCGACGCCAGCTTCACCCGCATCGTGCTCGGCGCCCAAAGCGAGATCCTCGACATCGGAAGGGCCACCCGAACCTGGCCAGAACCGATGGGTAACGCCATCCGGCTACGAGACCGGCACTGCCGGTTCCCCCACTGCCACCGACCCCCCGGCTGGTGCGACATCCACCACTGCACCCACTGGGAAAACGGCGGCCCCACCTCCGTGAACAACGGCATACTCCTCTGCCGCTGGCACCACACCTTCCTCCACTCGAAACGATGGCAGGTACGGCTCGACACGTCTCAACAACCCATCTTCACCAAACCAGACGGCACCGCCCACCAACCACAATCCTGCGGACCCCGGCGCGAACCATCCGAACCAGGCGACGCCGCCGCCGCACCTAGCAGTCTTGTCTGCGAGGCTCAACAGTCTCCAGAGCTCAGTCGATGCGGATAGCGGCCAGGGCGGCGTTGACGCCCGGGAGCAGGCGCCGGCGGGCCGCTTCGCTGCCTAACACCACGTAGAGCATGAACGAGCGGTGGTTGATAGAAAAGAAGCGTTGGGTTCCCAGCTGTCCGGGCAGTTGGGTACGCAGGGCGGCGGCGCTGAAATCGTGCAGGGCCAGGGGCCAGGGCACGCCGTGGTTTCGGGTGAAGAGTGCCTGATCCGTGGATGCACCGCCGTACTCGAACAACACCACGAACACGTCGTCGGGTCCAAGGTCACCGACCACGCCACCGCCCATATCGCCGCGGACCACGGGCAAGGGCCGGCTCGAGAGGTGCACGATGGGCTGGAACTCCACGGCGTGCAGGTCGAGTTGCTCCGCCGAGCGGTTCTGCCGGGTGAAGGCGTTTTCCTGGCGTTTGTAGATGGATCCGTCCCAACCGTCGGGGGCGTCTACGGTAAGGCCGTAGGCGGACATGGTCGCCATCAGATCACCTCGATCTCAAGAAAGAAGACGGGATCGGTCATGGGCCCCACACCAAGAGCCCGACCACACCAACCAGTATGGCCCCGTCGGCCACCACGGCCACGGCCCGTCCCCAGGGGGCGCGCTGCTGGAGGCGTCGATGGAAGGCGATGAGCGCATCGGGCCGATCGATGCGCCGGCCGCTCAACACAACGGCCCCCCGCACCACTCCAAAGACCATACCGATAAGTACTGCAGGGGCCGGGGCGGCTACCGCGAAGGCCAACGCCCCCAGAACGTACACCGTGGCCGCGGTCACGATGGTGGTGACGCCCATGCCCAGTTGCACGCCGAAGCCGCCGCCATAGACCCAGCCCCGATACCGCGTCAGCCAGTCCTCGTTCACCTGGCGGTGGGGGCGCCACAGCCAGCTCGGCCAGCCCCGACCATCCACCCCCACTGCCAAAGCCGCCACCAAGGCGACGGCCACCAACCGGGCCGTCCAGCCCAGACCCAGCCGGGCCGCCAGCCAACCGGCGCTGCCCAATGCCAGACCCACTAGGGCGGCCCCACCGGCTGCGCCGATCACATGGGCGCTGACCGTCAGCCCCCAACGTTGTCCGCGTCCCGCCTCACCGAGGGGGTGAATGCTCGACAGCATCGATTCACCTCAAGGCGACCAGGTCGAGCGCAGCCCGGCGGCCACCGCGGCAAGCACGCCCAGACCCAACAACAGCGTCATCGGGAGCCGCGATGATCGTGGTTGTCGTGGTTGTCGTTGTCAGACAGGGGCGACTCGTAGAGTCGAACATCGCCGGGGAGGATGCCCGCCTTTCGGAGAACCTCGTCGGTTCGGGCCTCTCGCAGGGGTCCTCGCTCCGTGGAACGAAGGTCGATCGGGCCCGAGGGATGGCCCGCGGCGGGGACCGCCCCCGACGGGGCTGACCTGGCTGACGTGTCCGACGTGGCTGAGAGGCTGAAGCCCCGGTCGCTTACCGCCCGTTCCATCAGCCCGATCAGTTGGGCCCACCCGAGGGCGGAACCCTCGCCGAGGATGCCGTGGGCGGCGTCGATCAAGACGAAGTACGGCGTGGCCGGCACCGCGTAGTGGGTCCAGGCGGCATCGGACATGACCACGGTGAGATCGGGGCCGGCCAGGGCGGCCACCGCGGTTGGGCGCTCGTGCTGCGGGCCGCCGGTGACGACCACGAGGCGCACGTCCCGGCCACCGAGGGCCAGCCGCTCACCCCCCCGCAGCGCCTCCCAAAAACCCGCGCAAGTCGTGCATCCGCTGGACAAGAACGCCAACATGGTGGCCCGCTGGCCGCCCTGCAGCCCCACTGCCACTGCGTCCCCGCGGGGGCTGACGCCGGCCAAGTCCACGATGGCGGGCAACGCCGACCGGCCCTGGCGGGGTGGGGCCACGGCGGGGTCAAGACGCCGGGCGATGTCCGCCGCCTCCGCCTCCGAGCCAGAGCTGGCGCCACTGTTGGCAACAGTATTGGCGCCAATGTTGGGCGCCGCGGCCGTGCCCTCGGGAGCCAGCCCAGCCTCGTGCAAGCGCCGCAGCACCTCGCCGTAGCTGCGTAACAACCCGATCACCAGCACGGTGAGCAGGCTCACCACGACGGCCAAGAGCACCATGACAGACACCATCATTGGAGCGTTCTCCGCTTGGGGTGGCAAGGACGCATAGCCATCAGCTCAGCGGAACCGTGCGGCAGCCCAGCAGCGGGTGACTGGTCCCTTCGCCGACGTTGATGGCATAGATGCAGATGGTGCGGGCGGGCCCGGGCGGGGCGGGAACCACAAAGCTGAACCCCGCGTGGTCGCCGTAGGCGGGGTATCCGCCGGACACATCGGGGCGGGCTGCACCGGAGCGGCCGGAGCCGGCGAACACCCCGTCTACGTACACGTGCAGATCCACTGGACCGGGCTGGTCCGGGTCGATGCACCAGCCGATCACCCGCACCCCACCCGGATCATCCCAGGTGGCTTCGACCCAGCCGAACGGCAGGCTGCCGACCTCTGCGGTGACCGTGCCCAGCAGGCTGTAGGGGTCCCCCGAACCCTGGCCGATGGCGTAGACGGTGATCTGGCGGGTGCCAGCCGGGGCGGGAACATCCAGGTCGTAGCCGTGCCGATCACCGAAGTTGGGATAGAGCGCTTCTATGTCGGGCCGGAACGTGTCGGCCAGGCGGGAGCCGGCGAAGGCGCCGTCGACGTAGACGTGGATGTCGAGGGGCTCGACGCTGTCGGGGTCCAGGGCCCAGCCCAGCACCCGCACCCCGCCCGGGGCGCGGAACACGCCTTCCAGGTTGCCGGTGGCCGAGCCGCCGATGGTGAGCGTCCGATCCCCTAGCAGCAGCGGTTGATCGGCGCCGTTGTCGTTGATCACCCACAACTGCACGTGGTGGGTGCCGGGACTGACGGGGATGGCAAGGTCGTAACCGTGCTCGCCGCCGTAGTCGCGGTAGGCGGCGGCTACGTCGCTGCGATACACGTTGGCGTCGAAGGCGGCGGCGAACTCGCCGTTGAGGTAGACGTGGGCCTGGGTGCTCCCGCCCTGCACATCGGGATCGATGGTCCAACCGACCAAGCGGATGTAGTCCGGCCCGGCTTGGGCGTCGAACAAACCGAAGGGAGCCCCCACCCCCACCGGGGCGGCGCCAATGACGGGGTGCTCGGTGCCGTCGCCCTCGTTAAGGGCGTACACCGTCACCGTGTAGTTGCCTTCGGGCAACGCAATCTCGGTGTCGAAGCCGTGGCGGGGGCCGGCGCCGGGCACGGCCAAGGCCACGTCGGGACGGGGCAGATCGGCCCGTAACCAGGCCACTACCTGGCCGTTGGCGTACACGTGGAGGGTGAGGGGATCACTGACATTGGGATCTACCGCCCAGCCCCGCAGTCGAAACCCTCGAGCTGAGGGGGAGACCTGATCAAGCGAACCGAAGGGCCGTGACAGACACGGTGCGGTGTGATGGCGGGTGTATTCGTCCACCGCGATGGTTCGACTGCAGGTGGCGTCGATGGTCCAGGGCGGGACACAGGTGACCACCCGACAGACAATGGGACCGACGCAGGCTTCTTGCTGGTTGCATTGGCCGTAGCGGAAATACACGCAACCGGACTTGCGGAACCCGCAGTCTCCCCGTCCGCATCCGCAACCGGTGCCAGAACAGGCGCCGTCGCAGATGCCGTTCCAACCGCAACCGCAGCCGTTGCAGGGCGCGTTGCAGTCCATGTAGTAGCGGGGTCCGTCGTTGCAGTACTCGGAGTTGTCGACCTTCCACCAGCCGCCGAGCAGGTTGCCGGGCGGGCAGCGGTTCATGCCGATGAGCGAACAGCAGAACTCCGTGTAGCCATCGCAGCATTGGGAGCCGCACGGGCAGCCCATACCCGAGCAGCTACAGATGGCCTGGTAGGCGCCCACCGGCTTGAGCAGAAAGTCAGTAGGGGCGACAGCCATGGCCGTGCCGGCTAGAGCGGAACGGGCCAGGAACCCGCGTCGGGACACCCGGTGATCGAGGACCGTGGCGATCCGGTCGAGCAACGCGCTCACAAGCGCCCATCTGCGGGGCCGGCTACATCGCGCCGACCGGGCCGGCGGGAGATGGTGGGCCCAAAGAGATGGATGCGGGGGTCGCTTTCGACCCGGACTTTGGCCAGTTGGCGGGTCTCTGCCAACACGGTGAGGGTGGCGATCACCGCGGCCGCCCCGGCCGCCACCAGCAAAAGGTGGACGACACCGAAGGCCGGCAGATCTGGCCACACCGAGCCCAGGGAGGGGGTGGCCGCGGCCAAGGCGGCGGCCCCGGTGAACACCACCGCGCCCAGGTTGACCACCACGTGGATAAGGCCGACGGGGGCGGTCGAGCGGCCGAAGCAGCCGCAGCTCACTGCGCCGGAGCTGTCGCTGGCCCGCAGTCGCCAAGCGGCGAAGGCGAGGGCCAGGAAGGCCAGCCCCAACGTCGCGTCGAGCCACCAGCCACCCCGGCCGATGACGGCCACGGCCAATGCCAACTCCCCCGCGCCCAGCACCCTGGCGGCCAGGTTGCTAGAGGGAAGCCCCAACGTCCGTAGGGCTTGGGTGGCGGCGCGGGGACGCCACCCTTTGCCCAGGCCGGCTGCTCCCAGCACCACCGCCGCTATCCAAACTGGTCCGAGGAACACCACGCGGCGCCCATGCTACCGAGGCGCCCAGCGTTCCTGGCACGAGGGGCGGACCAAAGTCCGGCGGGCGCCGACAAGCCTCGGGTGCGGCCCGCGTCGCCATCCAGACCGTGCCGGGGTCGCGCTCAAGGTCCTTGCCGATTTGCGCACTATTCGTGAGATTTCCGACGGTCGCCGGACTATAGACGGCACCCGCTAGTGGCGAATCGACGTCGAATCGACCCCAACATATGCAGTTCAAAGGCAATTTACTGGTGGGGAGTGGCGAGCTGGCCGAACGTCGACAACCACTTGGGGTGGCAAAGTTTCGGGAGGGCCGGACCGGGCCGGGGGCCAACGCGAGGGCCGCGGCAACAGCAACGGCCGCGGCTTCCCGCCGGAATCGGGGCGGTGAAATAAGCCGCAGACGGGCTAGGCCGGCTGGTTGGCCGCGGTTCGAGGCTTACGGGCAGGAGGGGACTTGACCGTGAGGCCGGGCTTGACCACCCGGTCAGCTTTCGGTCCGCGCTCCCCTGCCTTCCCGGGAGGGTCATCGGACCTCCCCGCCGGCTTGGGCGCAGCCGCGGCTCCGACAGCCGCCTCCGTGATGGCCGGCTTGGTAGCCGCCTTCGTTCGAGTGGCTTTGGTAGCCGCCTTGGTGACGGCGGCCCCGCTGGCCACCTTGGCACCATTCGAGGTGGGTGCAGGCTGGTCGGTAGCGGGCTCCGGATGGGTGGCCGGGCGGCCGAGGCGAGCCCGGTCCAGGAGGGGGCGGAGGAACTGGCCGGTGTAGGAGTCCTCGCAGGTGGCGACCTGTTCGGGTGAACCTTCCGCCACCACCAGCCCACCGCCGCTGCCGCCCTCGGGACCGAGGTCGATGAGCCAGTCGGCGGTCTTGATGACGTCGAGGTTGTGCTCGATGACGATGACGGTGTTGCCCTGGTCGACCAGGCGGCTCAGCACTCCCAGCAGCTTGCGGACATCCTCGAAATGCAGCCCGGTGGTGGGCTCATCAAGGATGTAACACGTGTGCCCGGTGGAACGTTTGGCCAGTTCGGTGGCCAGCTTCACCCGCTGCGCCTCACCGCCGGACAACGTGGGGGCGGACTGACCCAGCCGCACATAACCGAGACCCACCTCGACCAGGGTGTCGAGGTAGCGGAAGATGGCGGGCTGGTTGGCGAAGAATTCCCGGGCCTCCTCGCAGGGCAGATCCAACACCTCGGCCACCGTCTTGCCCCGGAAGCGAATGTCGAGGGTGTCGCGGTTGTAGCGGGCCCCCTTGCATACCTCGCAGGGCACGTAGACGTCGGGCAGGAAGTGCATCTCGATCTTGATGGTGCCGTCCCCGGCGCAGTGTTCGCAGCGCCCGCCCTTGACGTTGAAGCTGAACCGGCCCGGTTGGTAACCCCGCACCTTGGCCTCGGTGGTGGCCGCAAACAGCTTGCGGACATGGTCGAACACGCCGGTATAGGTGGCCGGGTTGGAGCGCGGGGTGCGCCCGATGGGCGACTGGTCAATGGCGATGACCTTGTCCAGATGATCCAGGCCATCGATGCTTTTGTGCAAGCCAGGAGGTGTTTTCGAGTGGTAGATGCGCTGCATCAGGGCGTGTAGCAGGATCACGTTGACCAGGGTCGACTTGCCGGAGCCGGACACCCCGGTGACCGCGGTCAACACCCCCAGCGGGAAGCGCACATCGATGTTGCGCAGGTTGTTCTCCCTGGCCCCCCGCACCGTGAGCCACTGGCCGGGGGGGGTGCGCCGCTGGTCGGGCAGGGCGATCTGGCGGCGACCGGACAGGTACTGGCCGGTGATGGAATCGGGGTGGGTCAACAACCCCTCGACCGGGCCGGAGTACACCACCTGGCCGCCGTGCTCGCCGGCCCCGGGACCGATGTCCACCACCCAGTCGGAGACCTTGATGGTGTCCTCGTCGTGTTCCACCACCAGCACGGTGTTGCCCAGGTCCCGCAGATGGATGAGGGTGGAGATGAGGCGATGGTTGTCGCGTTGGTGCAGCCCGATGGAGGGCTCGTCCAACACGTAGAGCACCCCGACCAGCCCGGAGCCGATCTGGCTGGCCAGGCGGATCCGTTGAGCCTCGCCCCCAGCCAAGGTGGCCGCCGAGCGGGACAATGACAGATAGTCGAGCCCCACGTCGCAGAGAAACTGCAGACGGGCGTTGATCTCCTTGAGGACCCGTTCCCCGATCAGGCGTTCCCGGTCGGTCAACTCCAACTTGGCGATCACCCGGGTTGCCTCACCGATAGACATGGCGCACAGCTCGGCGATGTTGTGCCCGGAGATCAACACCGCCAAGGACAGCGGCTTGAGCCGGGCCCCGGCACACTTCGAGCACGGCACCTCCCGCATGTAACCCTGGATGTGCTCGCGCATACCGTCGCTCTCCGCTTCGGAATAGCGTCGCTGCAGGTAGGGAATGACCCCTTCGTAGCGGGCGGTGTAGGAACGCTTGCGCCCATAGCGGTTGCGGTAGGAGACCTCGATGCGCTCCTCGGACTTGACCCCGAAGAGGAGGATCTTGCGGGCCTTGGCCGGCAGTTTCTCCCAGGCCAGTTCCATGGCGATGCCGTTCTCGTCGGCCACCGCCTCTACCAGCCGCTGGAAGAACTTGGCGTGGCCCGAGGCCCACGGGGCAATGGCTCCCTCGGCCAGGGAGGCCTCGGGGTTGGGTACCACCAGGTCGGGGTCGACCTCATAGCGGGTGCCGAGGCCGTCGCAGTTCTCGCAGGCCCCGTAGGGGGAGTTGAAGGAGAAGTTGCGGGGGGCCAGTTCCTCGAAGCTCTTGCCGTCGGAGGGCCGGGCCAGGTGCTCGGAGAAGATGAGGATCTCGGGGTCGGCGCCGGCGTGGATGAGCTCGATCTCCGCCACCCCTTCGGCCAGTCGCAACGCCGTCTCCAGCGACTCGGTCAAGCGGCGGTCGATGCCCTCGCGCAGGACCAGGCGATCCACCACCACCTTGATGGTGTGGGCCTCGTAGCGGCCCAGCTCGATGGCCGCCCCCAGCTCATAGATCTGGTCGTCGACCACCACCCGGGCGAAACCCTGCTTGGTGAGATCCTCGAACAGCTGCTCGTAGGTGCCCTTGCGGCCCCGCACCACCGGGGCCAGCACCTGGAACCGGGTGCCCTCGGGCAGTTGCAGGACGTGGTCGACGATCTGCTGGGGGGTCTGGCGGACCAGCCGTTCGCCGGTCTCGGGATCGTGGGGGATGCCGATGCGGGCATAGAGCAGGCGGAGGTAGTCGTAGACCTCGGTGATGGTGCCGACGGTGGAGCGAGGGTTGCGAGACGCGGTTTTCTGGTCGATGGAGATGGCCGGGGAAAGACCCTCGATGAAGTCGACGTCGGGCTTGTCCATCTGACCCAGGAACTGGCGGGCGTAGGCCGAAAGCGATTCGACGTAACGGCGTTGGCCCTCGGCGTAGATGGTGTCGAACGCTAGGGACGACTTGCCCGAACCGGACAGGCCCGTGAACGTGATGAGCTGCTCCCGAGGAAGCTCGAGGGACACGTTGCGAAGGTTGTGCTCGCGCGCCCCGCGCACCACCAGCTTGTCGCTCACCAGTCACGTCCTTCGTGGGGTCCTACCCCTGACGGCGGCCAGGTTGCCAGGACCCACCCGCGGAGGCCCGAGCCTAGTGCTCCCCCACCCCGCCCCTGGGCAAGCCCCCGTCGCCGTCGCGCTCGCCGTCGCGTTCGCCTTGGCGTCGACGGCCCGGCGGCCCCTGGCGTCGTTCACG